>JADFRQ010000046.1 GCA_022561215.1 Chloroflexota bacterium
TGGGTAACGGCGAAAGCATTCGAAATCTGACAGGATCAGACCGGACGCGCGAGTAAGCACAGAATGTGTTAGGTAA
Source organism: Chloroflexota bacterium (assembly GCA_022561215.1). GTDB lineage: Bacteria > Chloroflexota > Anaerolineae > Anaerolineales > E44-bin32 > JADFRQ01. The sequence goes on from JADFRQ010000046.1 coordinate 77, forward strand.
GCGTCAGGGACGAAAGGCCGTTACAAGGTCGACCGGAACAAGAAAATACCCAATGCGAAGTTACACTTTGCTAACTTGACCGAACCGCCGGATGCGGACCCGCATGTCCGGTGGTGTGGGAGGGGGAGCCGTGAGGCTCCCCCCTATCCCGCGATTCACTGCCAACTGTGCGTAAAAGTTTTAGTACTTTGTTCCGCGCAACGACTTAAGCCAGCTCTCTAACTCACGGGCAGCGATGTCGCGCGCTCCGAGGCCAAAAGCCAGTGCTGCAGCCACGGCGAAGGCACCAAGGATAATCCCAAATGTAAGGTTAACAATGTCTTCCGCAATCCCTGTTTGCCTTAGTGCCAAGGCGGTTGCAAAGACGATGATCGCCACGCGTGCACTGGGCGCCAGCACGCGCGCTTGCGTTCCACCAGCATCACGGATCACTTTGTCCGCAAGACCTGCCAGGTACAAGCCCAGCCCAAAGATCACCAATCCAAGCATCACTCCCCCAACTGCGACCAAGAACTGAGACACAAGCTCAGCCAGGAATGTGAACCCTAAGAGATTGGCAGCTTCGATGACGGCGAAGAACATGATCCCGACAATCGCAATATACCCAACGATCTCGGAAGGTGTACGGCGACCTTCAGGGGCATCGCCGCCAAGCCTGATCCAGCTCAGAACCTTGTTGAAGCCGATCCCGGTGAGTACGTTAGTAATGAAAGTGCCCACCATCCTGGCCACGTAGTATGCGACGCCGACCAGCAGGAAAGCTCCAAAGATGGCCGGTAAGGCATTGAGAATGATGGCTAACATCTGGGAAGCCGGCTCAGCGACCGCTTCGATCTGCAAAGCATTTAACGCAGATATCACGATTGGGATCAGGATTAGCACATAGACGATAGTGCCAATTACCTTTGAGAGACGTTGTCCACCCAGGGCGCTCTCTATCCCTGTCTGCTCCCCAAACCGATCTACGCCTACGCCAGCCATTAGATTTGTAATGATATGGCGAACAATGCGAGACGCAAACCAACCGACCACTAAGATCAGCCCAGCGCCGAGGATGTTGGGCAGGTACCCAAGGATCTCATCCACCATCCCTTGCACGGGCTCCGTCAGTCCTTGCAATCCCAGAGCCCCCAACACCGCAGGAAGGAAGAGCAGGAACACCAGCCAGTAGATCACATTACCCACTGTGGCACTCATGGCAAGTTGCTCTGGAACCTCGATATCCGCCCCGCTTGATAAGCGTTCATCGAACTTAGCGGCTTGTAGCAAACGGACAACTACGGACTTAAGCGCGCTCGCTACGATCCAGGCCACGAGGAGTAGTACGCCTGCTGCCAGAAGCAGTGGTATCCAGGCGAGGACTTGATTCAATAGTTGGTTGATCGGCTCTGCGACGACGGTCAAGTTGAGAGCCTGGAGAAAGGCGACCACCACGAACAACATGATGAGGTAATATGCTGCTTTTCCAGCCCACCGTGCGACCTCGACACGGCCGGTTTCAACATCTTCTTCGGCTCGAATCAATTTTGCAATCTTATCGTCGATTTTTGTGCGCTTGATCACACGACGGATGATAGCGGAGATGATCACAGCCAGTAACCATCCCCCCAAGAGGATCCCAATGGCGCCCAATGCGCCTAGAAGATTGCCTCCTAGAGTGTCTCCTAGAGTCTCTAGAACTTTTTCTATTAATTCTTCTATCGACATCGATTCTCTCTCCTAAATAAATTGTATCCAGCGTTTGGATCGGAGTCGGTTTATCTAACCCTCTCCCGACCCTAAACTACTGGAGGTGTGAAATGGCTTCCATCTATCAACACCATTATATTGAAGAAAGTCATAAAGCCATAGAATCTCCCAGTATTTTTTCATGAGTTATTAATCGTTTACCTCGAATAAGGATAGTTCCCAGTCGAAATTTTTGACACGCAGGCGCCTTCCCCTTCTTGACCCAGGAAACACCAAAGCTGCTTTCCCTCTTGTCCTCTCAGAATAGAGACGTATGCGATGTCCTTGTTGATGGGGATTTATGACCTCATCAGAGTGACACCCCCCAGCTTGTCCCGCACGATTGATAGAGCTTTAAAGGAGAGCCTGTACAATAAGTAAATCGTGCTAAAACGTAATTTTGTTTAGCGGGGATTTAACGGCGTAGATTATTCAGGTACGCCAAACCTCATAGTCAATCCATACCAGATTCAATCTATCCACATATGGTCCTATAGCGACCATCACCATATCATTTCGATTTATATCACCACGACACGGGCATTACCTTCCCTTTCGACGCGTTTGCGAAATCTCTTTAGCTTTATCCCACAAAGCGAACTTTAATATTCTTGAGTGCGATGGTGGTATTCCCTCGGAATGTATTGCCTTATTATGCCCGATGTCGCGGGCTGCTGTCGCGCGTTGCTTTGAAACGCGGCATCTTCAAGTCCATCGTTTTGAGAAGTACGAACATTCCGGTTTGATAATGGATCCCTCAATCGCCTAGCCAGATCTTCAATCTCGCGTGCTTGTAGATTACCTAAATTCGCAGCTCGACGATATCGCCATCGTTGAGCACATGATCACGACCGACCATTTGGCCGTCGAAGACACCTTTGCCCCAAACGCGAGCGGCTTTAAGATTCGCATAGAAATCCTGGTGAAGTTTTTCGGCAAAATCTTCGATCGTGCTTCCGCGCTTTAGCACGAAAGGTTCCGCTATATCGGGATCATTGCCAGGAGTTTTGGAGAAAATGCGAATAATGCTTAAGCGATTAAATAATTCCTGCTTAAGGCGCTCAAGATTTCTTCCGTTTTTCGCAGAAACTGGGAGCAGAGGCCAGTCTTCGTTCAAGAGCTCACGAAATACATCGAAATCTTCTTCAGAGACATCCTCATCACATTGGTTTAGCAATACAAATAAAGGCAGGTAGGTGGTTCGTCTTACTGCAACATGTTGGTCTTTATGTCGCAGAGGAATGATTTGGTGTTCTTTGAGGATGGCGATGGATTCTTCAAGTTGTTGAAATGGATCCGATTGCAAATTTAATACCAGCAGCAAGAGATCGGATCCGCGAATAGGTTCGAATAATTCGGGCATCAAGAGATCGCGGCTTATGGCGGGTGTATCGATCAGCTGAATTTTTATATTTTCGAAGGTCATCATGCCGGATAGGGGTTTTTGGGTTGTGAAGGCGTAATCGCCAATTTCGGGCGAAGCATTTGTCAGCGTGGCAACTAGGGATGATTTGCCAACGTTGGGCGGTCCGATGACGGCGACTTGCCCGGCACCTTCTTTATCAATATGAAAAGCTGGTTCGCGCTTGCTCTTGCTTTTCTGGGATTGGGAAGCGGACTTCATTTTAGAAAGGCGCTTGCGAAAAGCGGCTCTTAGCTTATCGGTGCCCTTATGTTTGGGAATCGTGCTAATAAGCTCCTCCAGAGTCTCAATTTTCTCCCTGGGAGTGCTCGCGGCTTTGTGGCGCTTTTCAGCATGATGGTACTCCGGAGGTAGGTTAGTAGGCATAGGCGATTATTCTCGACCTTTGTTCATGAAAATTATCATGACAAATTGCATTATGGGGTTTGCATCAATTCCCACTATCGTATCGTCAAATGTCATGTGCATCAATAAGGAAGAAAAAGTTTATATCCTTCTGATCCTGACAAGAGAAGTAATTTGCTTCCACTCATAGAGAATCCCCAAATCCATAGAATGATTAGCGCCCCCAGGGATATACGTGCAAGCCAGATTTCCGATCTGCTGGCAGAACCTCCCAAAATCAGCTTGTAGGATTGTTGGCGATGGACCCAGCCATAAGCGGCAAAAGGCAAGAGAATAGGGACAAGGGTGAGATGAAAACGTGAGTCTGCAAGGATGAGAAGGTGGGGCATGCTGTATGCTGCGATCAGGCCAACAGCGAGCCAAGTCGCCTTGCGTTTGCGGGTAAGAATGAGCCCCAAGGGTGCAAAAATACCAACCATAATCCAAGGTGTGATTAAGAGTATGTAGAACACAGTAAGCCAGGGTTGGGGGATAAAGCCCAGGAAATTATTGCTGTAGAAGAAAGAAATTTCACGATCTTCAATCCCGAAGAAAAATGCGCTGCGGCGAACAATTCGCCACAGTGCCTCGCTTGGATCATCAAGAATAAATTGTTTTGTGGAATCGAATGTGAACCGATCACGTTCGGCATCGTCGAGGATCGTTAGCGGAATGATGGCGACTTCGGATAGAAAGGAGCCATTCCCTTTGGGATGGTAGCCAACAAAAAGATTGAACCCCATACTGGTTTCGACGAATGTAGGTTTTCCCATGATCTTGGTGTTTCGAATCGCCCATGGCAATGTGATCCCAAAGGCGATGATGATAAGTAGCAACGTGCGTCCCTTATGGTTGCCCGCGAAACGCCAATACCATAAAGCGCCGAAGAGCATAAACGGGGCCAAAATTGAGCGTGTCAACATGGTCAAACCCATTAAGATCCCAGCAAGGATCAGTGGGAGCCGTCGTTCCGATTGTTGTGCGCTGATCAACACAACAACGGTCAGCACCAACAAAAAAATGAACAGGTTTTCAGTGGCCAGGCCAACGGGATAAAAAAGGAGAATTGGATAAATGCCCATGCCTGCCCCCGCCAATGTTGCTGTGCGCCTCGACATCTTCATTCGTAATGCCAGGGCCGCGACGAGTGGAGCCAGCAGTGCCGTCAGCGCGGCTTGTGCCACTCGTGTGAGCGCAAATCGATCCTCGTACGCAACCAAGCGGTATAAGCCGGATAGAAAGAGCGGATAACCCGGCCCGCGGAATGTGGTCAACAGACCGCCTTCGGGAACGGTGATCTCTTCGAGATCAACAAATTGGCTGAGATAGTTTTCCAGCTCAGCAACATCTGCCTGTGTATACCAGCGGTAACCTCTGCCTTCGACAATGGAGCGTGCGAGCATGTCATACTGAAACATATCATCCAGGGCAACGGGACTGCGGAGAAAAACGAGCGCAATCAGAAAACGAGGAATGAAAGCCAAGAGCCAAAGGAGAAGAAAAACGCGCGGAGCCAAGCCGGATTCAGTTGATCTCTGTAAGTCGACGCGCGGCAGATCATTCATGGTTTGAGGCTTAAATATTCTCCTTGGTTGTGGAGTACCAATTCTCCCGATCCATGGCTGTATGCGATAATTTTCTTGTCTAGGCTAGTCCACAAGTGAAATTATGGATTCTAGATCATCGCCGATCATCTTCTTTTCTTCATCCTTGATAACTCTTTCAATTGTCTTACGCGATTTGCGGACATAATCGAGCATTTTTTCGCGATTCCCAGCGATCCCCTCTGCACGTGCCATTGTTTCATAGGCGTAGGCAAGATAGAAGGAACGTACCTCATCGCGCATACTGACGTTCAGGCATAGTTGACCGTATTTTCTGGCATTCTCGGTTTCTCCCAGAATCGCATACACCCTCGATATCTGCCAGAATGAAATCGATTGCTTGGTTGATGAATGATCCTCGCGCTGGGACCAATGCCATGTGGAAGCGAGACTCAATTGAATCATCTCCTCATCTTCCTCCTGTGTTCGATCTTCTTTTTCAACGAGTTCCCAGGCTTTATTGAAACACGCTGCCGAAAAATATTTGTGGGCTTCTTTGAGATCGAATATTGGTTCGTTGTGCATGATTCCCTCGCTGGGTTCGTTGTATTTAAAGATGAAAATTATTGCATTATTAATTGCCTTGGCTCAAATCATATTCTATTCGTTGAGGCCAGGAGAGCTAAAGCTCGAGTCTGTTGCTCCATCTTTCTTTGGAGCCCGAAAGCTCTGCTTTCGGTTGCAGGCGAAGCCTGCAATGCTTTTAATATGCGATGAGCAGGAGAAGGTTCGGAAGGTGTAGCTCCTGTCTGTGCTGCGCACAGGTTGCAAAAGCAGAGCTTTTGCATTTCAAAATTGTCGGTTTTGCGCAAGGTCAACACAGTCTGAAATGTCGACCTGAAGCTCGAGCTATTCGCTGCAAATGATTAATTCAGGAAGATACTAAGGACCAACACTTGAGAAGTCAATTCGAAACCCTGATGGAAAATGTACTCATCGATAGATCGGCTAATACCAATAGCGTGATTGTGGGCCATGGCGATTGCCTCTCATAATTTTTCATAAAATGCGGTGCTCGGAAAAACTCGGTAATGTAGGAGTATAGCGCAGCAAGGTAATCCCATTCGTAGAGCGAAAACGTTGAATTGCTTGCCGAGCAATTCCTCAAAAATGCGCAATTTGTATCGAACCCAGGCGTATTGAAACTACGAGGCAACTTTCTCAACGCCCTGGGCGGATAGACACGCGCCCAACGAACTCAAATCTTGCCCGATGTTGGGAGGCATTGGACTTTTATTTCCACGCGAGGGAGGTCCGGCAGCGATTCGTAATCCGCCGGCCGAGTCTGGATTAGAGATTTTCGAATGTCGGCAATGAGTAAGCCAAAATCTGCTTCAGACGCCGATAAACGTTGAGCACATGAATTTTATAATCCCCTCGAATCGCATCTCTGGTGATCTTTGGTACCGGGATGGTTACACTTTTATCCAGCCACGTGGCGATCGTTAACATGCGCTGGGTTAATTTGAGCACTTCAAAATATTTAAAATGTTGAATGGGCCTGCCCCTGATCTCCTCGTAAAATTCCATCAGTGGGAGCCGATATTGCTCGCCGAACATGACCCCAAAAAGCAGTGCGCTCCAGGCTAGCTCCAGACGGAAATCGCCAATTTCAACAAAGGACCAATCAAGAATTGTAAGTTGGTGATCTTTGGAGGAGAGCATGAGATTTTGCGGATGATAATCATTGTGCATTAGACAGTATTCAGTCGACGCACCCTGTTCTACCCTTTCCTCGAGCCAATTCATATAGGGTTCAAACTCGATCAGATGATAACGGCTGATCGAGTGCCTCATGCTTGCGAGTATTGAGTTTGTTAACGCGAGCGGACCATTTTCCGTCAAATCCTGCGCAGGCTCATTAGGTAGTAAGCCCTGCCATGGAACTTGGTGGAGTCGAACCAGGAGAGAAGCGCTCGATTGGATCCACCGGAGGATTTCATCTTCTGAAGCTGCTTTTAACTCGCTGGCTAAAGTATGACCCAGCAATTTTTCCATAACGATGAAGGGTTCTCCAAAAGGAGAATTGTCAATCACGAGCATGTCTACTCTGGGAACAGGGATGCCGAATTCGTAGAGGAATTGCATCACAGCGAATTCTTTTTGAGCTTGGGCGGCCGCATTCGTTCCAGGGTAAAAACGAAGGATCAAATCATCCGTTGTGGGCGCACCAACGATTTGCGAGTCGATGCGCAGGGAGATTATGGTGGTCTCCCAGCCTCCCAGGATCTCTTCGAATCCACTTATGCGCAATTCGTTTTTCCCGGGAAAATGTTTCCCCAGAATAATTTCAAGCTGCTCTCTGGAATGTTCGTTGAAATCAAGCATGCGAAATTGTGTTGCGATCGTCCCGAACTTTATGCTGCCTATCGAGGGGCGGCACGTGTGCCCGGAATCCCCATTTTCGGAGGCGAAGAACCTTAACACGTGAATTTTCCATCTGCAACCTATAACACAAATAATGTCGTGGGGTGCGGGATATGATGATCAATCCTTATCGATTTGTAATATGTGCTGTACTCTGCCAATATTTCCGGGCTGATTTTCCTGCAATCTATTTGGGTTAAAAAACTAAGCAGCATTATTTTTTCCGAATTTTCATCCGTTTCTTCCAGCAAGGAAATATCACAAACTGCAAGAAGGTTGCTGCTGGAATACTTAATCGCATTCCCGGATAGTAAGGAAGATAAATCATCCGCAAAAAAGGGATCAAATCCATTCACGTGCCTCATCATCTCGCCATAAATTTTATTAATCCCCCCTCGATTTGGACTGAAAATCATAATTTTCCCCGTGTCGGTTCGCAGGGCAAGTGATTTTTGGATCCAGCGGAGATGGGAATCAGCAAAGTACTCAAATACGTGGTTGAAAAGGATTAATTCGAAACGGTGCGTGGTTTGATATCTCTGAAAGGGCAGCGGAAGCACCTCATAACGGAGCGTGGCTCCAAAATTCTCACTTAATGTATTGTCAAGAAATTTGCACGCGTATTCATCATTGTCGATTCCAATAAAGAGGGGAATAAGGATGCCCCCATGGAAAAGCTTCTCCAACAAGGGAACTTCAAATAGACCAATACCCGACCCAACACTAAGAATACTAAGTTCCGGCTCATGCGATACAAACTCATAAAGTGCCGCGAGCATAATCTCAGCCTGATTTGTCAGACTTCGGAAAAGGGTGTTGCAGCGTGCGTAATAATCGCCGGTGAGCGCTGAAAAGACATATTCTTCATTCACGGACGGGCAATGACCGGGCGAAGAGTGTAGGGATTCTGGACTCGTATCCGTAAAGGATATTATCGGAAAAAGCCAGATGATGCCGTTGCTTCGCTTCGTAGCAACTTACTAAGGGGTTTCTCATTTTCTCACCACAATAAAATTGACGAACTGTGGAAACTTGTAGGATTGCGCACCTGCATCAACATAGTCAGGCAGGATATCCGCAAAGAAATTTAAAACATCCACTGAATCATCCAGAATGGATTTGCGCAAATACATCTCCAAAAGTGCATATTTTTTGGTTTCGACAGCATGATTGAACGATAGTTCATGCGTTTCAAAGGGAATGCCAAGCGAATTCAATATTCTTTTCGAATCTTCGTACTGCATGAAGCGGGTTTCATGAATCGCGTTAGGATGCTGCGATAAATAATGTTGATGCAGTCGCTGGTATGTAGATTTCGCGGCCAACTGATAAATTAATAGATAACCTCCTGGTGTGAGCAAATCCATTAGGCGCTCAATAACCGCAGCCATTCTTGAGATGTCAACGGTTGTAAAGGAGTGAATCGCCCAGATAACATCATATAATTCTGCATGGGACTTAAAACGATCTGGAATGTTTTCAATCAAATCTTCAAACAATTTGCGAGTCGTGAAATGCTCCAGGCCGCTCAAAACCTGTGAAGCTTGCTCCAAGCTGGCGGGCGAAATGTCAAATAGATCGCAGGTGAAGTGAATCTCATCTGCTAAAACCTTATCGAGATACGAAGGGAAAATGGCTGATCCACAGCCGACATCCAACAATTGAAGAGATTGGGGGCGCGAGAATTCATTTAAAATGTCGTTGAACGGGAAATGATCGACGAGTGATTGATACTCAATCGAGATCACATCGACCCAAGATTTAATATCCCATGACTCATTTTCATAATAATGTTTCGAAGGTTGTCGGCTCAAGATTCCCTGCATTTGAATTGGGTTCGAGAAGCTTGCTCGGGTAAATATTTCAGCTGCAGCCAATCTATGAATACCTCCAGATTCAGGAACTTCGAACATAATCTACGCCTTCATTGACGCCGGTCGTCAAGCGCGATTAAATCTCAGATCCTAGCTGTAGTTTGGATCGGCTGAATCAGAATCAGCTTGGGAGTAAAGGTAGGAGTCGAGGCCCTTTTCCATTGGAAATTCCGACCCAGGTATATCGAACGCGGAAATAATGTTTATTCGTTCATCAGCGCCGGTCACTGAACGAACACTGTGCCAGCATCTATTTCCCAAGATAATTGCCACACGCCCTGCTCGGGGTGAGATAACCATTTTCTTGCCAAAGAGCGCGCGAATAGGTCCGATTTGGAGAAAGCTGTCTAATACTCGCTGTCTGCGGGTATGGGAGTTGTTCTCTAGTAGGATGCGATAATTGGGATAGATCTCCGTCTCGCCACCTTCCACATGATTCAGGTAGAGCATTGCAGTTAAGCGCGTACGATCATAATGCCATCGATATTCCGATTTACCCGGCTGCATCACATTAATATTGACTCCCACACGCGTGTTGGCCAAGGGTGCCAAGTCGATGCTCACTAGACCGCTGATTAAATCGTAAATACGACTGTTATAAAAATCCCAAATTTTTCCCAGTCCTTCCTTGATTTGCTCGCCATCAATGACCTGGTAGCGCAAAGACCTGCGCTTAACGGGACGATATATTTCCTTAAGCTCGTGATTCTCTCTGTATTGGGCGATAATCTCCAGAAATTCATCACATTCATTAGGCTGAATGAAGTTATCGATAATTTGATAACCTGTGTTTTCTAGGCTCGTTTTTCCCATTTAAGAATTTCCATGCGGACTATAAATTTTGGAGAATTGTGGTCTGCTATTTTCAACCTCAGCAAACATAGCACGGCGATAATGCTGTCTTTCCATATATATTACGTCAAATAAATATTTGTGATCTGTAGTGCTGCAAACGAATGGTTCCTGGAGACTATGGTACGGCGAGCAGGAGAATAGCGACGACAGTCAAATAGAATATCTACACGAGAAATTATCGATTTTATCCCATTCGCTATGAAAGAGTACAAGTTGATTATAAGCGCGTAGATTTGAATCGAAAGTGTACCTGCTGTATGGAAATGGCTTGATTTAGTGCCCATTAGCGAATGGATCATTCCCGCGTTGGGGCAGAAAGAACATTGTGCTTGGGCTTTGGAAGCACTCGAGCGCCAGGTTGGCATCCTGGCGGTTAAATTTGTATTGTTAGGGTTTTAAATGGATTGCGCGCGTATTAGGTTTGAATGAATCTGGAAATTGATGATCTACAGCGATGAACTCAGGAAAGCGCTAATGAAGGATGCCATCGTGGCTAACCCGAAGCCGATGGCAGCAATCCGCGAGCGCGCAATATTCTTGGAATTGATCGATTCAAGATAACGGCCAAAATCACGCTGTAATTCCTTGAAGATGGTCATTTCTCCCGAAGCCTTTTCTTCGGCCGTTTTTGTCTGCTGGCTCTGACGAATATTGAAATCGCGCAATGGCGTCTTGGAGTACTGGTAGAAGATTATTGCAAAGTAGAAAAAGACGAGCCCAATAGCTACCCAAACCCATTGCAGCATAAGCCAACCTCCGTGTTGCGAATTGTGTTAAGCGATTTGTTAATTTCACTTGAGAGACTACTGCATTCCATCCATTATTTCAGATTATTTTTGCGTAAAAACCGAAAGAAAGCGTGTATTTATCGACTTCATTTTTGCTGCTTGATCTTGCATATTGCTCATTCTTTATCCAATTCAAGAAGCGCGAAGGGTACACTTACCTTTGGTTTGCAAGCCCAAATCTTACAGGAGAAGACATTTTACGAATAGGGCGCGATAGCGAAAATTCCCTGCACATCCAGCGGGCGCTCAGATGCAAGATGCAGGCGGCGTCGCGTCGCCAGATTCCCAACGATCACGGCGGGCGATTGTTTCTTTCTCATTCCGCCATTTTTTAGCTGCCTAAACTTTTATGCTGCAACGATCAATGCAAGATCTCAACGGGGCCGATTATCAGGAATTTAAAAATAAAAAAATAACCGCTCTCCACCTACCAGTCCTATTATTAGGAATAATATTGGCTACGCTGTGGCTCGCTACGCGGATTCTTGCAATGCATCATCATCACTCAGAATTCGGGAGTTCCCTGTGTGAGTATTCACTATCCAGCAGGATTAATCTCTCCGAATCCAATGTTGCATTTGATATGGCCGGGCAATGTCCTCGACAGCAGGACGATGACCGATGTCGAACCCCATGGATTTCGGCGCTGCATCATCCGAACGCGGGTGGTTGGAGGTTATTTTCGCTGCTATGGTTTTAAGCAAAGGTGCGTTCGGCCGCGGCTAGCGAGGCTTCCTGCTCAATCCTAATTGGTACCCGAATTGGGGAGCCTCGGTCTCTGTTCAACTTTGGGCTTGGTCGAACGCGCATAAACCCCTTGGATCAGCATCCGACGTGGAGAGACCATCTAATGCGAGGCGAAAATTAACCGCTGTTAAGGGTTATGATTTTCCAAAGTAGTCTCAGGTAATTTTCATGATGAGCATCGCCGATCGATCACTCATCTCAAGGCCTGGGCGAAATCCGCCCCAGTTGGTTGTCGGAAAACACGTAAATCGAAACTCGCCAAGGCTGCGAGTAGATGATCAAAAATATCGGCCTGAATGCCTTCGTACACAACCCAATCAACCGTTTTCGTAAAGACATAGACCTCCAGTGGCAATCCCGTCGGTCCCGAAGCGAGCTGCCGGATGAGAAATGTCATTCCTTGATGACGGATTGTGTCAAGATTGCGCAGGTAGGCTTCCATATAGGCGCGAAATGTCCCTACATTGGTGAGCTGTCTGCCATTGATCGAAGCCCCATTTATAGATCTGTTGTGTGCCTCGATCTCCTGAAGCTTTCTCTCCATGTAATTCTTGAGCAAGTCTATCATTTGGAAGCGAAGGATCATTTCTTCGTCACAGTATTTAATGCTGGACAGGTCAATGTGGATCGAGCGTTTGATCCGCCGGCCACCGCTCTCCTGCATTCCCCTCCAATTTTGATAGGCAACATCGAGCAATTTATTTGTGGGAACTACGGAAATTGTTTTATCAAAGTTTTGAATTTTTATTGAATGAAAGCTCATGTTAGTCACATTGCCATCCGCATTAAAGCTGGGAATTGTGATCCAATCCCCTTCTTTGACCAGATCATGCGTGGAGATTTGGATACTCGCCAGGAGCGAAAGGATGGTGTCCCGAAAAATGAGCAGCAATATTGCGGTCAGTGCACCAAGCCCGGTGAGCAGCCCCAATGGAGATTCACCGGTGAGCAGAGAAATGCCTATGATGACGGAGACCAATATCACCAGGATTTTTGCGAGATCGAGATAGCCTTTAATGCTTACGCCACTGTAGCGCGGGCAGCGTTCATAAATTTCATTTAAGGACGTAATTATGGAATTGAGCGTAAATGAAGTTACCCAGAGGATTAATAATAAACTGACTTTTTCGATGGCAACTGTGTACTCAGGAAGAACGGATGCGGCGGAAAAAATCACGATCAGGGGCGCTAGCCAGGCCACCCGATATGGGCGCAAATTTTTGACAATAATGTCATCAATGACGGTTTCCGTCCGCCCAGAGAAGTAGATAAGGCCGCGCGCCAGGATACTTCGGGCGATAGTAAAGATGATCAAGCTGAGTATGAGGATGCTGATAAACGCAGGAATCGGGTTTTGTTCGATTCAGTTCTGTAGTGCAGTCGGATCCATGCTCTTTCCTCCAATTAGCCTACTAGGGCTTCGGGCCTAACGATTTGATCAAAGGCACGTTGCATTGCGGATGGCGAGGCACCCAGCTATGGGAAAAAGCCTGGAGACACCATTACTTGCGGCGGACTTGCTCACACTGATTCCTCTGCCGAAGTAGATGATCCCCAGCAATAAACCCCTTTAAGCGAATGAGTGCATTAATCGAGGCGAACACCCCATTCCATTTTGGACCAGGATCAGGCGCGTTGAAATAGTGTTTCACTTATTCGGGCTAGTCTATAATTTCCCATCCGCGGTTTTCGGCAAGTGATCTGAGAGTCTTATCAGGATACACGGCCACTGCGAATTCTGCATTCTCCAGCATGGGAATGTCCGCTTCTGTATCGCCGTAAGCCACATCGAGATGGCGCACGCCAAGCAGCCTTAACACGCGTTGAATTTTCAATTCCCGAGTCATGAGCTTGGTTTCGAAGCGCAGTCGGCCTTCTACAAGCTGGATCGGCGATCCAATCGCTTGTGCGTCAAGTCGATCCGCAAAAGATTTCACAATATGTTCATTTGCACTACTAGCGATGGTCACCAGAGCGCCTTCTTTTTGGTGTTTTCGCAGACGTTCGAGAATATTTTCGCGACGCATGGGCCATAGCTCCTTTTCAACGGTCCAATTCGCTATTTCCGGGGCTGTATGTTCTGTGGGGTTCAGAACCAAGCGTAACGATGTACGCATCAGGTTTTGGCCCCAATTCTGGTAATTTATGAATCCCAGCTTAGCAAGCGCATAGGAAGGTAGAAAGGAAAGAATGTATAGATTGGCACGCGCTACACTTTGATGGTGCCGCACCCAAGATACCACACCGCGCACGGGGTATCCCGTTGTTAATGTGCCCACCAAATCTGAGACGACATTCATAAAACAGAAACCTTTTGTTTTCGAGTTCAGGAACGCAAAATAGGGCGGTTGTCGACACTTCGGTCCAAATCCAAGTTTATGCGCGCAATATGTTTCCCATCCAGAAAGTCCAAATTGGGACGGATAATGCATTCGTTAGAAAACTTATCACCGCGAGAGGGTGATCTCGCCCACCGTATTTAAGGCCCACAACAAGCAATAGTGCACTCACACCACAGACGACTCCCAGCCAGGAGAAGGTTGCCGGAAACATTTCAGTGGCCAGTGAAAGCCACCCATTGATCAGCCACCATCCACCAAGGACTGCGCCCATTCCGAGAACGCTGCTCAACGTTTTTTCATAACGCACCCGTCGAAAAACCGTAGCGCCTTGCAAGATGGAAATACTTATCATCGAAATTATCCCTGCTAAGGCTACAACTAGTGCAAGTGAAGTATATGAATGACGAAGGATTTCGTATTCTCCCAGGGCAACGGGGATGAGAAAAAGCATTTGAATGGAGCTGGCGCCATCGTTAATGGGACCAAAGATCCCACCGCGCGCAAAAAATATAAATAGAGCTGCGGCGCTGATGACGCTGGCTAAAGCGGCCAGATAGGCGAACCATCCTGCATTCTGAATCAGAAAATTAATCATAAACACCTTCCAATTTAACCGATCTTCTTACGCGTTCGGCCTCGCATATCTAATCCAGGCAGGCTCATTTGCGCAAGAATCCTAGGGCGTGAAATCGGAGCATTCCACATCCGCTGCGCTACGCGCGCCTTCTGTCTTCGATAACCAAATTCAAGGAGTGATCAAGTTTCTCGGTTAAGATCCAGCAATTCACGCAGCAAGCTCGGGATTGCTTCAGCAAAAGGATCCTTGTCTTCTGCAGTAAGATCGGAAAGAGATCGTTGCCAACTCAGCGCGGAACAAAGCGGCGATACTTTCCGGGCAATCTGAAAAACGTCCACAAGCTCCAAATGCGTCGCCCACTTTGTCCAGGGTTCGAGATAGGCCTGCATGAGATGATTGTGCCAAAATGATTTCCCCTCCCTCCCGAGCGTATTTTCAAGGCTCACAAATACGGTTCGCATCGAAAAAAAAGGATGTGTGAGACAGCTATCTCCCCAATCAAAGAATGTATATTGTCCATTACGAAAAAAAATATTTCCATCGTGCAGATCTCCGTGATGGAGTGATTGCGGAACACCGGCATCCGTCAGCTGCAGGCAAAGATCTGTTAACTCAGGGAGAAAATTCCTGAGGTGGGTCAGTTCGCCCAATGATAGCTCATGCGCGTGCCCCATCTGCATGGCTTCTCTATCTTCCATCAGAGCTTCGAGTTTAGCAGGGAGCACATTCAGGCGTCGATCAGGAATTCCCAGATCGAGCAATTCAAGGGTTTTTTCGGAAAGCCGCATCTGCAGTTCCGCGAAAATTGGAAGCAGCGCTTCCCAATGATGATAATCATCCTCGGTGTTAATGAATTCACGTAGTTTGTGCCCCCCATCGGGCATCAGCATCCAACCCCGATCCGGATTTACGGCATGAATATCTTGAATACTATCCGGTCTCCAGGTGAACAGGGCAAATGTCACCACCGCCTCATGCAGAAGGGCGGGGGAGGTTGCTTTAAAGAAAAAATTTTCCCGGTTGGTCGGTACCTGGAAGACGGTTGACCATGGGCGGAGATGAACTTGTTCGAGGGCACCCGTTATCTCCAGTCCATCCTGCGCCAGGCAAGCTTCGATCCAGGCCTTTACTCTCTTGAGCCAGTTGGGATTCTTCCAATCCTGTCTATTCGGCATGGATGCCATTTCCCTATACATCAAGTCGACTTGCGCCCGGGCCTAAACAGTTTCGAGTATCGACGAGGAAACTTTTCCTGTTTTTCCAATTGGCATGCTGAGGAGGTACTTTAACCTAATTCTTATCGGCGATGCGATCTTCACGTGGTAAAAAGACCTGCATCAGTATAATTCTTCAAGGGTTCGGCTTCAAGAACCGGAAATCTGATAATAATCGTGCAATCATCTAAGGTTTGTAAATGTCTGTTGAGTTAATTGATCTTTCGAAAAGTTATCGCGATGCGGAACACAGCAGGGAGGTGTTATGTGGCGTCAACGCAACCATTGCAGACAACGAGTTTTTGGCAATACGCGGCAGGAGTGGGAGTGGAAAAACAACCTTGCTAAATTTAATTGCCGGGTTAGATACACCTGATTCAGGAATAGTTCGGATCGATGGTCTCTCTTTGCAGAAGATGTCGGAGAACGAAAAAGCCGCCTATCGTAGAGAGAATATTGGGTTCATCTTTCAATTCTTCAATTTACTCCCCACCCTGAAAATAATTGAAAATGTAAGTCTTCCTGCGGAATTGGCAAAGGTGCGTCAAGATGAAGCAGAGGCCAGGGCGCGTTCCTTACTAGAGAGTGTTGGACTAGCCGACCGTGCAAATGATTATCCAGATAAGCTCTCTGGCGGGGAACAGCAGCGTGTCGCCATTGCGCGAGCGTTGATTCAATCCCCAAAAATCATCCTGGCTGATGAACCAACGGGCAATCTGGATTCAGTTATGGGGGCGCAAGTAATGGAACTCTTAATTGAAATGTCGAGAGCGCGACGCCACATTCTCGTCTTGGTCACCCACAGCCACCAAATTGCCTCAAAAGCCGATCGCGTCCTGATGATCAAGGATTGTTTGCTCGTCGACGATCCTGGCCTCGAGGGCCAGCTATCGGATGATCCTCCATGAGGCGCGCGCTGCTCAAGACCAGCTACCGAATGCTCTTGCGCCGCCCACTGCAAAGCTTTCTCATGCTGCTGGGTGTTGCACTCGGGGTGGCAGTATTTATCGCGATCGATGTTGCCAATCAAAGTGCGCGACGATCATTTGAATTGAGCACGGAGGCCTTAATTGGGCGCGCGACCCATCAAGTTCGAGGAGGACCGACCGGGATCGCTGAAGATTTGTACCGGGAATTACGTGTGGAATTAGGATTCCGGAAAAGCGCACCCGTGGTTGAGGGGTTGGCAGTCGCGGTTGATTTCGAGGATCATATCTTGCAAATTCTTGGAATCGATCCCTTTGCAGAGGCCTCCTTTCGAAGCTACCTTAATGAAGTCCCCTACTTCCAGGCAGGTTTTGAAGCTTTCTACACCGACCCCTCGAGTGTAATCGTTAGCGAGGCTTTTGCCTTGCGCAACGATCTTAAGCCGGGAGATTTCCTGCGGCTGCAAGTCAACCAGCGTTTCGAAACGATGACCATTCTGGCTCTGCTTGCGCCGAGAGAGGGTGAGCTAACTGCGGCATTGGATAACATCCTTTTGATGGATATTGCCGCTGCACAGGAATTAACTGGAAGCCTTGGAAGATTATCGAGGATCGATCTGATCTTGGAAAAGGATGAGATAGCAGACCTGGAACAGCATCTTCCAAGCGGCGTGAGATTGCAGGTGGCAAGCGAGCAAGCTTCGGCAGCCGCTCAGCTGACCTCGGCCTTCGAGCTAAATCTTTCGGCACTCAGCCTGCTCACCTTGGCCGTAGGAATGTTCATGATATACAACTCGATGATGTTCTCCGTGGTGCAGAGACGAACGTCGCTTGGCATATTGCGAACGTTGGGAGTTACTCCAAATCAAATCCTGGGAATGATCATGTTCGAAGCTGGTATTATCGGCGCGATCGGATCCATCCTGGGAATTATCCTGGGTTTGCGCCTGGGCCAGGGTGCGATACAACTTGTGTCGCAAACCATCAACGATCTTTATTACGTCGTAAATGTCCGCGAAACTGCAATCACGCTAGCCGTACTGGCGAAGGCATTTGCTTTAGGGATTTTTGGCTCGCTCCTGGCGGGCATGATCCCCGCGCTGGAAGCCGCGCGTGTTGAGCCAGTTTCTGCGTTGCGGCGCAGTGATTTAGAGCAGCGCGTACGTGTTTTGATCCCGGGACTCAGCCGAGCAGGCATCGTGTTGTTTGTGATAAGCGCGATCTTAATGACCGTTTTTCCGCGATGGTTGGCACTTAATTTTGCAGCATTGTTCCTCATGATTTTGGGGATTGCATTCCTGGTTCCTAGAAGCGTAATAATGTTCATGCGCATGGCGCAAAGGCCCATGAGCTTCATGTTTGGTATTCACGGAAGGCTTGCCGTGCGTGCCGTGGTGATGGGATTGAGCCGTACCAGCGTTGCAATCGCAGCATTTACGATTTCGTTGGCAGTGACTATAGGCGTAAGCGTGATGATCTCAAGCTTCCGCTCGACCGTTGGAAATTGGCTAGAGACAACGCTGCAAGCCGATCTTTATGTGACGGCGCCGCTTGGCGGGGGAACACGGCTTATTGCGCCGCTAGCGCCTGAAATAGCGGATGTTTTTGAAGCAATTGAAGGTGTGCAACTTGTCGAAACGTTTCTTAGCGTCGCGATCGCATCCCCATCTGGGCCGGTGCAACTATCCGTCGTGGATGTCAAACGCACGCGCGATCCATCTATTTTTCGTAAATCGAATCTGTCGCCTGAACGGATTTGGGATAGGGTCCTAGAGGGCTCGGTAATCGTAACTGAACCTTTTGCCTACCACTTCGAGATCCAACCGACGGGTGATCAGGTAACGCTTTTCACGGATCGCGGGGAGCGTTCATTTCCTGTTGTGGGGATTTATTTTGACTATTCTTCGGATCGAGGGGCCATCCTGATGAGCGATCAGACATACCGTCAATTTTGGGATGATCCTTCCATATCAT
The DNA here is from genome assembly GCA_022561215.1 of Chloroflexota bacterium. Lineage (GTDB taxonomy): Bacteria > Chloroflexota > Anaerolineae > Anaerolineales > E44-bin32 > JADFRQ01. The sequence goes on from JADFRQ010000046.1 coordinate 18,880, forward strand.
CCCTGTCGATCTACATTGGGGAGGGAGAGCAGGTTGAGGTTGTCGCCGGTAGGATTCGTGCATCAATTCAAGGAAGGGGGCTTCTTGTTCAAGAAAACCGTACCATCCGCGAACAAGCGCTGGCGATATTTGACCGCACGTTTGCGGTCACCAATGCGCTCCGTATCTTGACGATTGTAATCGCCTTCATTGGCGTCTTGAGCTCTCTCCTCGCACTGATTTTGGAGCGCGGCCGCGCGCAAGCAACCATACAGGCATTAGGGATGGCGCCAAAGGGATTGATCAAAACAATGTTATTGGAGAGCGGGCTCATGGGTGCCACTGCCGGGATTCTGGCATGGCCGGCCGGAATCCTCATGTCGATTATGTTGATTTACGTCATTAACCAGCGCTCTTTTGGCTGGACGATGGACATGCAGCTTGGCCCGACTCCTTTCTACCAGGCGTTGGTTGTCGGAATCCTTGCTGCGATGATCGCGGCGATCTATCCCATAATCCTATTGCTGAGGCAATCTGTGGCGGAATCATTGAGGCAGGAATGATCGTGAAATTGAACATACACATGCCGCATTTATGGGATCGATCCTCGAGCTGCGCGCAATGAGACGCCTTCTCCGCCCTGCAATCCTCATTGCTGCGTTTATCCTGCTGGCGTTTGTTCTGCAGGCCAAGGAAGGATCACCATCTAATTTGGCTCCATTGATCCAAATTAAATCCGGCGAAGCGAGCGATAATTTTTTGCGCGCCGAGAGGCCGCGTAACCTTTCAGTGCCCATCGATAATGGACCGCATTATGGTTACCAGACGGAATGGTGGTACTTCACGGGTAATCTCTCGGATGAAAAGGGAAGGCATTTTGGCTATCAACTGACGTTCTTTCGCAGGGCACTGAGCCCAAACCCAATCGATCGAGATTCTTCTTTTGCCACGGATCAAATTTTCTTTGCCCACTTTGCAATAACGGATATCGAAAAGGAAAAGCATGAAGAAGTAGAACGCTTCAGCCGCGGGGTTGATTTCCTTGCTGGGGCCAAGGGTGAACCGTTCCAAGTTTGGCTGGAGGATTGGACCCTCGAAGCGTTGAATGATGAAGGCAGTAACTTGCATTTGCGTGCACAGTCCGATGAATTGGCACTGGATCTTGATTTGCAGAGCAAAAAATCGGTAGTTGCGCATGGCGAGAGAGGGCTGAGTCTGAAAGGCTCGGAGCCCGGAAACGCTTCCTATTATCTCAGCTACACGCGTCTTGAGACCCGGGGCGAGATCAGTGTGGGCGGGAAAACGTATGCCGTTAATGGCGAAAGCTGGTTCGATCACGAATGGAGCACCAGCTCGTTAGGCGAATTTGCCGTTGGATGGGATTGGTTCGGCCTTCAATTGAGCGACGGACGCGAATTAATGCTTTATATCATTCGTAATCGCGATGGCAGCATCGATCGAGTCTCCGCGGGAACCCTGGTTGAACCAGATGGAAACATTGTCGCATTAGGCCTGGGCGATTTCGAAGTGCAGGTGCTGGAATACTGGGAAAGCACTCTGACCGGGGCAGTGTACCCCAACGCCTGGAAAGTATTCGTGCGGGACTATAACATTGAACTCACGTTAACCCCCTGGCTGCAGGATCAAGAGATGAATATTAGCTTCATCTATTGGGAAGGGGCGGTGAAAATTAATGGACAGAGCAATGGGCGGGAAGTTTTCGGCAACGGGTATGTTGAGTTAACCGGTTATGCAGACAGTTTGCAGAGTGGGTTTTAGGCCCGATGAGGGAAAATTGGGGTGCATTATCAAGGGGCGGCATATAAAAGCGTATTCGGAAAATTCGCAAACCAGCCAAACCAGTAGGCTAGATGTCCATTAATGCGTGGTAGTTCCTCGCCCTTCGGTCCTAACAGCGCACCTTCACTTATGGTCCACTCGTCGCCGCGTGTATCATACAGGTATCCAGGAGTGGGGTGGGGCGAAAAGGTTCTTTCTTGGCGAGCGTAGACGCGAACTTCGCCGCCGGCAGCATAGGTCACTGCGCCGCTGCGCAAATCCACGCCGCTCACAATCACTTCCCCGCGCTCGGCAATTAGGACGATCGAAGTACCAGCAAGAACATCATTCACTATGATTTCTTCGGCAAGGGTCTCGATCGGGTAGGCCTTGGGTACACCAGCGATACGCAGGGCGTAAATACGATCTTTCGGATCAAGCAAATCGCTTCGCTGCCAGACGGGAAACATGGTCGATTCCGAGAGAAAGTAGCTCCCATAAGCAGCACCAGGAAAATAAACTCTATCATAGCCGGTGTCGAGAGAGAGTACTACTGTCTCCGGGTGTTGGGCAACCCACGCGCTCCAAGTGGTCAGCACAACGGGTAGAAGTTCAAGCGCGATATCCCGACCGACAAGTGTGCCCAGCACAGGTTCCCCGGATAATTGATTCCAAAGCGTGCCTGTTTGACGATCAAACATCAGTTTATTGCTCCTGTACAGAAAGCCTGAGGAGCCAAATGTGTAAGTCTCGCCGTTAACCCTTCCGTTATAAGCGATTCCGGCGCCACATAAGGTGCAATAAGCCAAAGAAACAGGTACCCCACCCACGACGTCGTTCGCCATCTCGTGCCAATCCATGATGCGCAGCGGGTAGGCGCGTGCATCGCCGTTAATGAATATTCCAAATATGGGCTCATCGGGGGTGAGATAATCAGCTTCGTCTGCGGGTAGCATGTTTGGATTGCTGAGCGCTGGAATGCCGTCCACCACGACTCCACCCCATTGAATTTCCTCCACGCGGATCGTCGAAGTGTATTCGTCGCGCAGGAAATCAGAGAATTTTTCATCGATGCGTCCCAGAAGTCGACCTTTCCACCCTGTAAACCCTGGAGGCGGCTCGAGTTCTGTTGCCCCGTACCATTCCACCCACGCCGGCCAATCTTCGCCGAGGGATTTGCCGCTGAGCATTTCTAGCGCTGCAATGTGCTCATTGTAGCCCGCGCCAGTGATGATCCGAATCTCATTGGCGCGCATTAATTCCAGGAATACGGAAATAAATCGTTTGTCGCCGTTCTCAATGATTGTTTTTATAGCACTTCGGGCAATATCCGCGTCAGCGTTGACGAGTGCCTCCAAAAGCTGGCTGGTCTCGTCCTCAATCGATGAGCTGAATCTCTCAGTGGGTGCTAGGAGGATTGCAGAATCTGGTTGGGGAGTTGGCGGATCCAGTTTCGTGGATGAAGATGTACATGCATGTAGCATGACGGAGGCAATGTAAAGGATAAATGCCAGTTTCTTGCGAACCGTCATTATCCTATCTCACGGTAGTCAGGCAGAGCAATAAACACGGAGCGTTCATATGCTCCTTGTACCATGAAGGTATTACGCGTAGATAAGAAAGCGATGAGTCAGGGTGGAATGATTAAGTTATGATTCGGTTTCGATGACAACATCCGGGACCCATGTGTAGCCATCGGGGTCCTGAAGATAAACTTCTCGCAACCCATGGCCCATGTCTTTCGCCGGAGCTAGAATTTCGAACCCAAGAGTTTCCGCAGCAAGCTGGGCTTTATCTGGATCGCATCCGTGCAGGCGTATTTCGATGCCCAAACCTCTATTGGCCATTTTGCCCAGGGACGAACCAAAGGGATGCTTATCGTAGGTATGGTCGGCATGCAGCATCCATTCTCCTCCAAATCCGGACAACACTGCAAAATCCGGATCGGAATACACAACTTCGGCTCCCAATACTTCCGTCTGGAAAAACAGCGCTGCGTTCATATCGATTACCAGGAGGTTTATCGTAAGGCCAATTAAGGACTGGCCGTACTCCTTCGCTACCATCCATGGTTCACCAATTCTGAGCTTCATCGATCCTCCTTAGAATTCGATGGGGAATTCTCGCCTCAAAACATGTGAGCTTTGGAGCAGGGTTCAAGACTCTCTCTAGTTTGCGTCCCGAATTCCGTGATTTCTCCCAGAAATCTCCAAAAGGAGATTAGGATTGTCTTCTACGATCAACTCCTGATCTTCTTTCTGCGCCGCTTCTTCTTTCCTTTTTTTCATAGACAGCACCGCGAGATTCTCGTCGATCAAGCCCCGAACGTCGGTCGCCTCTGCTTATGGTTTGTGATTTCTCGACAGTGGCCGAGGTATTGGAATTTTCTTTCTCGCCGAGAATTATTTTTTCTGATGACATCTGTTTTCCTCCTGGCTGATGGTACCTAGATTGCGTTGATTTAGCTCCGGTTCAACATCCATGCCAATAAATTGTATTCCGAATTGCTTCTCGATCAAGCGGACCATTGAATATTGGGTGTCATCTCGAGCAATGTTTCTGCATCTCCGGGATTGCTGAACTCCAGCAGCTCAATTATTGGCAATGTACGGCTTTCGAGAATTTTCCGCTATATGTTCGGCGCGTGCGAATTGCCAGGCCAAACTGCCATCTTTTCGTTTCAATCGAGAAGGACCCTCAATGAGTGAAAAGTAGACGTCTGCTTTGCTATTTGCTGCCCGCTGGATAAGGTTCATCTTGCTAGCCTGAATGTCTTCCTCGGTGGCCCAATAATCATTCCGCTCATCCTCGTAAAATTCCAGTGGATGATGATAGAGATCTCCCGTGAAGAAAGCCTCGTGTCCAGAATTCAATACGCGCAAAATCTGGTGCCCGGGTGTTTCTCCCGGTGCAGGTATGATTGTCAATCCTTCGCCAATCTCGCGCTCATCCTCGACGAGACGTAGCAAATCGAGCTCGTGTACAACACACAGGGTATTGTTTGCAAGATCATCAAAAGTTTCCGGTTGCCAATCACCGATTCCAAGGAAATGGCGGGCATTTGGAAAAATTGGGAAAAACTATACATTTCGTTTCTGCGTCAAGCCATTGAAATGATCAAAATGGGCGTGTGTGATGATCACATCGCTTATTCTCTCAGCATCAATTCCTGCCGATTATGGCTGCTCCAGCAAAGTTGGCATGCGAGATCCCGGCACCATCATGTTCGCATGCTCTTCGGGAAAAATAGTAGCGGGCACATCGACGAGAACTGACCGTTTCGGCATATTCAGATGATAGGCAAACATTGGCAGATCGACACGAAGGCCAAATGCAGAGTGGCCGGAAGGCAGTTCGTTCCATGCTGAAATGTCGGCTCGCAGATACCCGATATTATGCTGGGTGATCTTCAAATTTTTCATGCAATTATTTCAACGTAAGCCATACTCCGCCGAACACAATCGACAAACCAACCAAACGAAAGAGATTAAATTCTCGTACCGGTGCGCTCAAAAGGCCGAAATGATCAACAAATGCTGCAATTAATAGCTGGCCAGCTACGATAACGACGAATGTTGTCGCTGCACCAGCGCGTGGAATCAGGAAACTCACGGCACTGATAACCAACACGCCAAACCCGCCAGCGCCATAAACATACCATGGGACCTCCCGCCAATTGCCCAAATTCCCGCCTCGCAACGTTATTAAGAGGAAAAGCGCGACGATTGCCCCACCCAAGTGAATGATAAACGCGCTCTCTAGAAAGCCTAATTTCTCGCCGATCACGCTGGCCATTGGGGCCTGGATACCGACGGTCACACCTGCGATAACACCGATGGTGAGAATAAGAATGATAGATGGCATTGCATATTCCCTTTCCTGAATTACGAGTTCGCTCGTCTTGGATGTAGAACGCGGCTTTTGCCTGTGGAGAGCAGAGCAATGATCTCATTATCGAGGAAGTAGTGCATGTGGCGAGGCGGCAGCCCGAAAAATTCGGAACCGACTTGGGAAGTGTTGCTTTTGGCAAAATCTATGGCAAGCGTGCGCTGATAAAATCGAATGAGCACATAACGTAATCCAAATGATAGGTTATTTCGTTGTAATGGTAAGGTTGCAAGGCCATAACTGTCGAACAGGGAAGTGACTTGCACTGTTATTTGTAGCGGAAAATTCGAGCCTAAGGGAAGGGCAATCCGTTTTCTGTAGGTTATCAAGCTAGCGGAACTGACCTTCGAATCCGACCTCTTGAAAAATCCGCAATTAATATTATTCTCCGATTTGTTTGTTATGTCCTATCTGCACAGATCTTAAGGTGCCTTATAGTGCAAGTCGAGGTTGTACAGCGCCTAACCTTTTGCCGATTTAAGGCGCAGCGAGCGGGGACATTCCAGTTGGGTCAACATGTCCCGGGAATTAGAAGGGCAATGAAAGATTGCTGTTTTCTGGGCACGAATTCGGTTCTCTTCACGAGGGAGCCGCAGCAAGTCAAACCACTTTATAAGGAACTAGGCAATAGGTGGGAAACCTCAAAGAGCGACGGTTTTCGATTACCGGTTCACAGGAAAAAGCCAGCTTGACCTTTTCCTCGAAATATCGACTTGCTGCGGGGGAACTTTCACTAGTGGCGAATTGGAATGCAGAGATGGTTTCGTTATAGATCCGCCGTCAGATTGTCGAACTCTTCAACGCTTATCGCCGGAACGCTTGTGAATGAGATCCCCAGCATTTTCGCCAGCCCGACCGACGTCTTGATCGCCGCATTGGTGTCGGGTAGGTCGACGATGAGAACGAGATCCTTTTTGCCCAAGAGAGCATAGCTGGATACCACACTCCCCCCATTGGCCTCGATCAAAGCGGAAGCTTGAGCTGTTCGTTCGCGACTGATATTATTGAGACTATCGGGTGAATAACTTCCGAACATGAAAAATGTAGCCATGCCTTGTCCTCCATATCTTCTAGTGTAGAGATCGTTGCGCCAGGCTCTTCGAGATTTCCCCTGATGTAATGGTTCCTATTGCCATCAATGGCAGCATCACCGTCCGCGCTATTTTATCGGACCAAACCAGTATATGCCTAGCTCGCTGCAAGGCATTTTGCCGTGGGTTTCTTCACACTTAATCTCAGGCATCAGCCTGAGATTGATCGTCAATCGTTGCCACCGGCGCATTTTTTTGGACGGATTCAATTCCGTTCATGCAAGCCGCCTTCGTCGTGTAGCCCTCGCCTACCGCAATGACTTGGTTATTATTCGCCAGCAATCTCCAGCGAAACTCGTCTCTCTTATCCTTGTAAACCTCAAATTTTGCCATATGGATTTCTCCTAAATGAGAGGTGGCTTTCAAGTTTGTGCTTAAGTATACGGCAGTACGTTACAAACGGCAGCGCAGGAGTGGAAGTTTCAAACGTGTGAATATGGGATTTGGGGTTAGCTCAATAACAATTACACCAGGTCGACGGTTTCCGCCAGGCGAGCCATTTCGCGGATAGGGTCGTAATGCGCGTCATCAACCATTACAAAACGCGACATCAGCCCATGGGCGAGGATCGCACGTCCTTCAACGTCGTGATGCATTTGAAGCAGGACTTCCCGAATTGCATTTCGGAGATCCGCAGATACCGATTTATGAATCGTCCAGGGTGGAATGGGGCTGGGTCCCCATATCTCAATGACACGCAGTCGACCTTCAATGCTGGGATCGGCCACTATTGCAAGCTCAAGGACAGTGCTATCAAGTGCCGACGCATCGATTTTGCGTTTGAGGATTAAGGCCAGGGCATTCTGATGCGATCCTGCGGCCACAATTTTTCCGAAATAGCCTTCTTTTTCTCCCAATAAGGCCAACTGATAACGTGTGATATTGTAGCCAGAATGCGAGTTCGGTTCGTTGTAGGCCCACGCCTTTCCACGCAGCTCTGAGAAATTGTGAATTGCGCTATCCTGATGAACAATGACGTCGGAAAAGTAAACCGGGCGACCACCATATCTTTCCCCGCGCATTACGGGCGCAGCAAGCAGTCGGATCGTATTTTGCTCCTGATCGGCCTTTTTAACGTAGGGCAATCCACAAATCCATCCAACCTGGATCTTACCTGCATCCAATTGCGACTCGCGCTCTCGCCAAACAATCCCGCCAATAAATTCCGTCTTCCGGCCCAATCGTTGGCCTACGTATGCAGATATTTCGGCCACGATAAAATCCTGGTTCGCGGCTTGAATGGTCGTGAACTTTATTGTCATTTTTAATCCCGCGCATCGGCGACTCCCTGAAACCGTTTATGTATCAAGGAAAAGAGCCGACTGTTCGATTATGGCGCTCGATAGTTCTTACTGTTGGAATGTTCGGTTTCGCAGGTGACTTTATCGGCCCATGTACGAGGGTCCGGGAGCAATCCTCAGCTGGAACGTTCGTTGCGCTGATTCGCTAACCTGAGGCAGGGGGCTCATTCCCTTGGCAGTTCGGAGGCAACCGATTTTTGGGCGGCAAAAGCGGTAGATCAAGAACCACCTTTGGAAAGATTGCCAAATCCCCTGCGACATAGATACACAGCGGACTGCCTCGCAGATTCTTGCGCCCACTACGCGAATTAAGCCCGGATGATTAAAGAAAACCTCCCCAGGTTTCAGCAGTTCCTTT
>JADFRQ010000047.1 GCA_022561215.1 Chloroflexota bacterium
GATCGCGCCTCCTGCGATAATAGCGGCCGGGATTTCGATGATGGCGTGGGGTAAGACCAGGGCAGACATGTAAAGCATCGTATTCTGACCGGCCAGATCCAAATTTCCCGCCAAATAACCAATGATCGTAATTGGCGCCATGAGCAGGAGTTCGGCGAGGATGCCAAAGCTAAACGCTCCAAATAGGGTTGCCAATCCCAGGGCGCGCACATTGTTCATCAATATCGACCTCCAACCACTCAATCCGACCAGACCCAGTTCCGAAAGCTGCGATGACAAAACCTGTTCGATATCATCTAGCTGCAATAAATCAAGGGGTAGTGTAAAGCGACGCGCCAGGAGCGCGCCCATGATAAATCCACCGAGAAAAATGATTGCAGTCACACCCAGTGAGCCTCCAATACGCGGCAGCGTCTCACGGATCACGCCGCGATACCATGCAGCAATGGAGTGCGCTCCCGCGGTGAAGGAACTCCAAAAAACTCGCCCCATCCATTTTAAATTAAGCTCATCCAATTCACGGCCCAGGATTGCCTCTCGATTAAATAAATGCAATCCCATACGCGCCAAAACAAGCGAAATCAAAATGAGCAAAATGACGATCAGCCACAGTACGTTGTAACGGCCCCAAAACATGATCAGGCTCTCCCCAATAATTAATTGTGACACGGGGATTATGATAAAAGAAGCGAGCAAATTAGCGGCGCGCACGGAGGTGGTTTGGGATGAAATTACGACCGCGCCGGACACCATCACCATTCCTTGGGCAGTCGTCAGAAGGATTACCTGCAGCAGAAGTTGGCCAGGTGGCAGCCATTGTAATCTTAAGTAGAGACCAACAATATAAACCGCAATGCCAATATAGGCCGCGCCCAGGGGAAGAATGAGCGATGCGAACAGTTTGCCGAAGAAGAGCTGGCCATCGGTTAACGGCGTGGCAAGCAAAGGCTCCAACGACATACGCTCACGTTCTCCCGCAAAACTTTCCAAAGCAATCACGAGGGAAATTGAGATTGGGAAAAAGCCAACGACCATTAATAAGAAGGGAATTAGTCGCTCGCCAATTATGGGCGCGCCGTAACGGCCAACAAAATCAACGGCTTGCTGCGCGGTAAAATTCATCAAAAGCGGGAAAAATAAAGTCAGAATGATGATGGGACTTAGAATACGCCAGTCTCGAATTTGATCAATTAATTCTCGCCGCGTAACGACCCAGGCCCCGGAAACCTTGTTCGAAATCAAGGATGGGTTAAGCATCGTGTAAATTTTCCTGCCCATTTTCAACAACGCGCAAATAGACTTCTTCCAAAGTTTGCTCTACTTCCGAAAGAGTGATTACGGCATGGCCGACCGCCGCCAGCGCGTTAAGAACTGCTGGATTTGTTTTTCGAGGTTGCGCTGCTGAATATCGAATCCAGCTTTCTCTTGATTCGATAATCTTCATTTCCGCAGGAAAAGATGGTTTTGAACCATCCAAAGGATTTACCAATTGAACCTCCATTATCGGATCGCCTAGCACCGATCTTTTCAATTGCTGCGGTGTTCCTTGAGCGACAATCTTTCCCTTGCTGATGATTGCCATGCGGTCGGCAAGTTTTTCCACCTCCACAAGGTTATGGGTGCACACAATGATCGCGCGGTTCGAAGAACGCAGGCTCAGAATGCTTTCTCTTACCAACCGCGCACTTGTTGGATCCATGGCTGAGGTCGGCTCGTCGAGCAGCAGCACAGCCGGTTCATGCAACATGGCCCTGGCGAGAGCCAGCTTTTGTCGCATTCCCTTTGAAAACTCGCCCAGTCGACGGTCAATCTCTTGATCGAGATTTAGAGAACCCAGAAGTTCCCGGATTCGGTCCCTAAGGAAATCCTCTGGCATCTGATAAATTTGACCAAAAAATTCAAGGTATTCTGGGGCGCGCATCCGTGTGTAGAGGCCGTGATGCTCGGTAAGCATACCGATTAATCGGCGCACTTCGATAGGATCTTTTACGACATCTTTGCCAGCTATCCGCGCCCATCCGCTGGAAGGCCGTAAGATGGAGGCAAGCATACGAATTGTCGTCGTTTTCCCCGCACCATTGGGACCCAAGAGCGCGAGTATTTGACCTGCTTCGACTTGGATTGTTATCCCATCTACTGCAACAAAATCACCGAATGATTTACTTAGATCTTTTGTCTCGATTAAGTCAGTCATATTGTTGCGCGGATTATAGCAGGTTGCCTATCTTGCCACAATCAATCCCCTTTCCTAAAATATGGGACTTTCCCAGGAGAGGATAGCTCGTTGGTTGGGTTGTCTGAGACAGGAAAGAGAACGGGCGACGGGTCTTAATTCTCCAGGTCTGAGGGCGAGTGATAACGAACCTCAACTCGCTGCGGCCTTAAGCTGGCTGCCGCGGCGTAGGATAACTTCCCCCTGGACTTTAAAGACGGCACCGTCATTAACGTACGGCAATCACCGCGATTTGCTGGATCTTGCGCGAGTTCTATTTCTATGGCGCAGGTAGATTGTGGTGGCACTTGCAAGGGCAACAACTAGCATCAAAATTTGATTAAAGTTAAATCCAAACATGGGAACGTAATCAAGTCGAATGAATTCGAGAAAAAATCTACCAAGCGGATAGGTGATCAGAAAAGCGTAACCGATATCTCCTTGAATCAATCGATCCTTGGTTCGTCTCCAGAGCCAATACAGAAATACAGCGTTAAGCAGATTCCAAATTGATTCGTAAAGGAATAATGGGTGGAAGTATTCCACATCCAGATAAGGCTCGATGCGATTCTCAGGGCGAATAAATATTTTCCAGGCTAAATCAGTAGGCGGCCCGAACAGCTCTTGATTGGCATAGTTTCCCCATCGCCCAATTGCCTGCCCGATGGCTACACCCGGAGCAGCCGCGTCGAGCAAAAAATAGATGTCTATCTTCTGCCTTTTGGCATAAATATACAAACCAAGAACGCCGCCGGCAATGCCACCAGGTATTCCCAATCCCCCGCGCCAAATGGCGAGAATATCAAGCGGGTGGGTTAAATAATATATTGTGTCAATCCCCAAATCTAGCAAGCTCTGCGATGGTGTAAACACGTGATACAAGCGCGCACCAATGATGCCAAAAATTAATGCCCAGAGCAGCGCGTCCCAGGCAATGTCTGGATCTTTGGCTTTCATTTTTTGCAACATCCATCGACCTGCGTAGGCAGCGGCCAGAGTCCCAAACATGAGGATCATGCCGTAATAACGAAAATAGAGTGGGCCCAGGTTGATGCCGTATGAATCTATGCTCATCAGCTTAATTCTTCTCCCGATCATGGGCTTGCCGGCGTACGGCCATTATCCGCTGCAAGGCTGTGACATTAGCAAGTACTGCGATTATGCCGATCCCCACCCAAGGGAAGCCCAGGATAAGGCTGGGGATCAAGATTACAAAACGTTCCATCCTGCTAAGAATGCCAATCTTGGCCTGAAATCCAAGACCTTCCGCGCGGGCACGATTGTAGGATACCATCACTGCTCCAGCCGCCGCTGCGAAGGTTAGAACCCCATAAAGCGACTCTCCGCTGCCAAGATAATGCGTCAAAAGTCCGCCATAAATCAGTAATTCGGAGTACCGATCACTCACAGAATCTACGAACGCGCCAAAGTTTGAGGATTCTCCTCTCAACCTGGCCATCGTGCCGTCCAACGCATCAACAGGGCCCATGGCCAGGGCGATGATTCCACCAACCAGGAATTCACCGCGCGCCAGAAACACCGCGGCGATAAAATTACCAGCCAGCCCAGCAAGAGTAAGCGTATTCGGATGAATCCCCAACCGATTGAGAAATCCTCCGGCCAATTCCATAACACCCTTAAGGCGCATCCTCAATTGATCGGTAAGTGTAATGCGCTGTTTTTTTATTGTTTGCTCCGTTTGCATAGCCATCCTTGGGAATGCATAATCGATGTATGCTAACGTCGGATTAAGTGTGCGTCAAGCTCAAGCATCATCCAGGGTGAAATCATCTTCTTTTCCAAGCAATACCTCGCGCGTTTTTCCGCCACTCTGTGCCCGCCCAATAACCCCTAACTCTTCAAGTTCATCCATTAATCGGGCCGCGCGTGGGTATCCTATGCGCAGTCTTCTTTGCAGCAACGAAGCACTGGCCTGCCCAGACTCGCGAACAACATCGATCGCTCGATCGATTATTTCATCGCGATCATCAACAACGTCCTGGCGCCGCAGCATGGGTTCCCACGGCGTCTCTTCAACATCTGACGACGGCTGCTCGCCGACCGCGGATTTCCAATATTCGACCAGACGATTAATTTCAATATCGCTAATAAAGGCACCTTGCAGCCGAATAGGGGCTGCGGCCTCGGGTGATAGGAAGAGCATATCCCCTCTCCCCATCAATGTTTCGGCGCCTGAAGAATCGAGAATAACTCTCGAATCGACGTTCGAACTCACCGCGAATGATATCCTTGCAGGAAAATTAGCTTTGATCAGCCCTGTGACGACGTCGGTGCTCGGACGTTGCGTGGCAACGACCAAATGGATCCCCGTCGCACGCGCCATCTGGGCCAGGCGTACGATCGTTTGTTCCGTCTGATCCGGGACCATCATCATAAGATCAGCCAATTCATCGATGATTACCACCAAACGCGGCAATTTTTCCGCATTTGGCCTGCGCCGCATTTTCGCATTGTAGCTGGTGATATCACGCACGCGTGCTTTCTCAAGCAGCGTATACCTGCGATCCATCTCGCGCGTAACCCAGCGCAAAACGCCAACTATTCTCTCCAAATCAGTCTCTGCCTTGCCCAAAAGGTGAGGCACTCCATTAAATCGGATAAGCTCCACCATCTTGGGATCGATCATCACCAACCGTAAATCCTCCGGGCTGTTATTGAATATCAGGCCCGCAGCCAAACTGGTTATGCATACTGATTTTCCGGATCCCGTAGTTCCTGCGATAAGCAAATGGGGCATGGCCGCCAGGTCGGCGACAACTGCATTGCCTGCTACGTCCCTCCCCAGCCCAACTGACAGGGGCGAATTCGACGATTGAAAGGCTTCTGATTGCAGGATGGGGCCCAGGCGCACAAGACTCGAGCGCCGATTGGGCACTTCAATGCCCACAAAAGATTGGCCGGGCACGGGAGCCTCAATGCGCACTCGGGGTGCGGAGAGGGCAAGCGCGAGGTCATTCGCCAGTGAGGTGATCTGGGAGACGCGGACCTTGCTACGACGCGTTCCACTTTGAGTTGCGCTATCGATGTAACCGGGTTCAACCGCAAATTGTGTAACCGAAGGCCCAGTTTGAAAGTTCTTAACCGTTACCGGCAACCCGAATTCTGCAAGCGTTTTTTCGATAAGCCCGGCCGTGGTGTTAATTTCCTTCGCACTTAGGCGCGAGTAGCGTCCTTGATCCAAGATTTCAAATGGTGGCAGGCGGATATCGCGCTCTGCAATCTTTTCGGACTTATCATCCACCAATTCGGGCAGCTCAAACGATTTACGATACTGCTTGGCAACGCGTGTGTTTTTGCGTTTTCTCCTCCGGCGAACCTCGGGCTGGGGGTCGCGCTCGATACTTGTCGGGGGAATGCCAATGGGCTGCAGACGAAAGGATGCGATTTGCTCAAGTTGACTACCAAAAGTGTATAAGCCGCTAATTATGAAGGGTACGAGAAAGAATATAAGTGCGCCAAGTTCTCCAACCATATCGCCAATTAATGTGGCGATTCCCCAGCCAATCAATCCTCCTCCGCCTCCTTCTTCAGCACTGGGAACACTTAATCCATCCAAAATGGCGAGCAGAGCCAGTGTGTTGATCACAAAAATTTCGAACGCAATTACTTTTGGCCAATGGATCAGAACAATTTCATTTCCCCTTTTGCGGTAGAGCCAATAGCTCATTAAACCTAAGAGAATTGGAATCCCCAGCGCACTCCACCCCAGCCACCTTCGAATAAAATCTTTCAATGGATCGATAAGATCGCCTTCGGTAATCCCCATAAATCCAAAGGCGCTGATTATGGCAAGCGCCGCAAATAGGATCACGCCCAAATCCTCGAGACGTTCCTGAAATCTTGAAAAGAGCTGCATCCAAAAATCTACCTCTGCTAAGGCAATGCCTTGACGATTTACTTTGGACAGGGATTTCTTCCTTGATTTGGATGTCGTCATGCGATTGTGGGATGGAAAACACGCGAAAATGCGGTTGCAATGCCTTGAAGCATTGTCAAAATCCGGAATATCCTATAATGAAGAAAGTGCTTCGGGTTGTTCTGAAGGATAGGTTGAGTCTGGTACTTCAACATCGCTCTGCGATAGTTGACGCAGGCTCAATCCCAATCGCCGGCCCGCGGCATCAATATGAATGACACGAACGCGTACTTTTTCCCCTTCACGAACCACATTGCGAGGGTGCAGAATACTGTCCTCCCCAAACTCAGAAACATGGATCAAGCCCTCGAGACCATCCTCAATGCCAACGAATGCGCCAAATTTTACGACATTGGTAACCGCACCTTCAACCGTGTCGCCAACCTGATAACGATCTTCCAGATCGGCCCACGGATCGGGCATTAATTCCTTAAGACTGAGGGCAATTCTACCTTGGTCTTTCTCGACAGAAAGGACATATACATCGGTCTCCTGACCACAAGAAATTACATCCTCTGGATGCCGTACGCGCCCCCAAGAAAGTTCGGATACATGGATCAAGCCTTCCACACCGCCGAGATCTACAAATACACCGAAGCGAGTAATGTTGGTCACTATCCCGCGTATTTTCTCGCCGGGTACCAGCGAATCAAGCAGCTCCATCCGCCTCCCCGGTTCGGCCTGAGCAGCACGTTCCGAAAATACCAGCCTGCCGCGCTCCTGATCATATTCAATTACTTTTAAACAGAGATCGGATCCTACAAATTCCCCAAGCTTATGGGCTTTTTCCTCATCTGTGGAATTTGGTTCAACCGACACGAGATGAGATACGGGTACAAAACCTCGCAAATTCTGCGCCTCTACTAACAATCCACCGCGGTTGTAGCCTATAACCCGGAGATTAACCGTGTCATCTTTTTCATACAATTCGCGCGCCCATATCCAATCTTCGGGTTTGCCCTGATTGTCATTTCTCTCCCCGAAATAACGTTCTTTTTTGGAGGGCGGCCCTTCGCTATCTTCCTTCATTACCGCACTCCACCAAGATTCATCCATAGGTGGTGGCCCTACGTCCGAAACTGATCCGACGGTATCCTCGAACGACATTTTTCGTACCTCAACCGGTAATGGTGCGAACAATTTCTTCCCCCTACCCCTTCGAAATAGAATACTCCATTATCACCAAAGTGCAAGCAACAATTCTCATGTGGCCTTGTTTTCGGCCCCGCGACTCCGGGATGCAGTACGCTCCATATCGCTGATTGCGCTGGTCACCGCTTCGAGTGCTACTCTTTGTTTGCGGTATAAGTCCGCTTCCGACATTGCCAGACGCAGGGCAACATCGCGTACTTTGCGTCCCTCGACAAACTTCATCTCCAGAATGTTGTAAAGAATCCATTCCGCGGTAAAACGTCGTTCGCCCTCCGGCCGAATGCGTTCAATTCCCTGACGCAAAATTCCGCGCAACGCATTCACGGGATTGCCTTCGTGATCATCCAGTGCCTGGCGAACAACGCGCAATTGAAGCAAGGGACTTTTCGTCAGCCGTGGGCCACCCCAGTAATGGCTTAATGCGCCGCGCACCAATTGCACCAAATCCTTTTCGGATCGCAGGTTTTCGAGTGGATCGGTAAAGGCATTTGTCCCTAAAAATCCGGCGGCAGCGCGCATGCGCTGGATTTCTTCAATCTGGGGTACTAGTCGATCCACAACACTAAACACCTCGCGTTGAAGCTTGCGATCGGCGAGCGCCATGGTGGCTTGCGCTGCCAAAGACTTCACCGAAAGTGCTTCTTCTTCGTTGTAATCTGGCTCTTCAGCACGCGCGCGAATGCCAATTAAGCCGACAATTTCTCCAGAAGAGTCATTTCCCTTCAGGGGAATCAGCCAATACCCATCCCAGATAAACAATGTGCCCAAGCCGTCAATGGTTCTCTTTTTATCGGCCAATAAAACCGGCGGGAGGTCTTCTGGGCCTCGCAGAGGATCGTCAGGCCCGACAGCTACTTCGAGTTCTAAACCATTCTCGCCAAATACGGCAATAAAGGCAGAAACAGATTCGGTGATATCACAGATCGCGTTCAGAACAGATTCAAGGAATTGACGCAAATCACTGGTCGTCAGCAGGCGATCCTCGAGCAACTGCAGTCGGGCAACATCCTCCCGATCTGTACCATAAAAGAGCCATTTTTCGATAGGCTGTCGTACCAGCGTGATGAAATACTGCAGCAAAAGCAGCGAAGCCACCATGGCAAAGGGAACCAGCCTGCTGTTTTCCATGTTGAAACGAATCGCCACCCGATTTAATAGGACCGTAATCGTTAACACGGTCGAGGCGACGACAGGCCCGCGCAAAATCCATTGGAACAGGCGGCTCTTCACGACGCGATCAGGATAGCTGACGCCCGAATAGGCGACGGAATAGGCCATTAAAACCAACATGCCGGTCACCAAAAGTGTTGAGAGCACCAAAAAGCTCCAGAATAAGATTGGGGAATTTTCTGCGATTGAACTGCCGAGCATCAGAAATGGATAAGTCGCCAGAATAGGTCCCAGGGAACCAAAAATTAAATAGCGTAGGCGCCTTCTACTAGTTCGGGTGAGTGCACGTTGATAGGCGCGCCAATAGTTAAAACCAGAAAAACTCAGAATCGACAGCAGAAAAATTGTGTAGATTGGAAAGAGCGGGCCGGAGCGCATGTAGCCTGCCCCGGCGGTCCGCTCCAGCTGCGCAGTCAGCAGATCGGTTTGCGCCACGGCATAAAATGCCGCCAAACCGATAATATAGCTGGCGACAATGACGGCTTTTCTTCGCCCGCGTGAGGGCTTCCCGGTAGCGGCCAAGAGCGCGTCTGAAAAATGGATGTAGATTGCTGGTACGAAAGCGATCCCGAGCCATTGCAAACGAAGCCACAGAACAAGCTCATGATCCTGCTGCGCGGTGCTCACCAGAACATCTCCAAAATAAACGATCGCCACACATCCCATAAGCAGCGCAAAGGTCCGGGCGACGCGCTCCCTTAAATTAAAAGTCAACGAATAGAGCAGCAATGAGAACGCGGTTATCGCGTTTCCGGCAGTTACAATTTGGTTGAATGCCTGCAGCAATCCGAGCAAACCATCGTTCATCGCGCGATAACCCTAGGTCAGATCCTTATTAAAAAATAATGCGATATCCTGATCCGGAAAATAATTATCACTAAATCCCGCAAAACTCAGTCCCATTTTCTTAGCGATCGATATTGCCGGGAAATTTTTGCTTTGCATCTCCATGTAAATACGGTGCAACCCGCGATCACGACACCATCGAATACCAGCTTGTACCAACATCATGCCCGCACCTTGATGCCTGTCTGATTGACCCACAACAAGATCAGTGGCCCAGGCGGAATTTGGGGATGGGCCATCGATAAATGCCATGTAGCCAATCGCCCGACCATCACGTACGGCAACGATAAAACCTGAGCGCATGATCCATTCATCCGCAAGCAGCTGCGGATCGCGTGGATACTTTACTCGCATTGGCCGCGGCAGCCTAACTTCACGAAACGTAATTGAGATTTCATCTGAATTTTCTCGCATCGCCATCTGCCAAACGTAATCCGTTCGGTAGCTGTGATCAAGCTTCATGAGGTACGGGATATCATCTGATATTGCGTTACGTATCGAATATTCTTGCACTAGGGTTTCCTTTGCATGCGTTTTTAGGAGGCTGGCAGGACGCGCACACGAATCAAGCAGGGTAGCGGCGCGTTGCCGGCCAAATCCACGACGACAAGTTGCATATCATATTCTCCGGCAGTAATAAGCGTGGTATCCCAAGTTCCCAAAAATTCAGGATCTGCACATTCTGTCTCACATACCGTTTCCGTCCCCGCCCATATGGTTCTCCAGGTTGCATTGGGACTCAAACTGCGAATTTCAATTTTATAGAAGGTAAAACCAGGAATGGCAGCAGCTCCGCGAATGTCAATTTTTCCTGAAACTGTTTCGTCATCTTGTGGCGAATAAATGGTCGCTTGCGGATTTTGGCAACCCGCACTTGCATCAAACGATGGTTCGATGGCTGTTGCCGCAGGATTTCCCGCATCTGCCTCACGCGTGACATCCGGGTTGCCTAGAAGAGAGACAGTGGGCATAGCTGTAGGCCGGGCCGAAATAGGAACGGCTGGCCCGGCGAAAGTCGCAACAAAAAAAGTTGTAAACAACCCCACAATGATCAATATGAGCATTAATGCCGATCGCATAAAAGTATTCCTGGCCTTCTCTCTCTCCAAATTGAAGTAGGTATTTTGAACCGCGTTATATCGCAGATAGGCAGTACGGAAAGTGATCAGACCAGTCAAACTCAACAGGATGTAAATCCAAGTTTGATTTTCCTCAATAAAAACCAGGGTTTCATCCATGGGTAAAATTCTAAATCCTGCGTAGTACCCCGGCGATCAAGGCCGCTAGTTTGGGAGCGATTGTTTCTCCGGCAGCAAGTGTCTTCTCGTGGGAAACAAATGTCTTGCCGTCCAGGTTTGTTTTGTTGGTTATTCCCGATAGTCCTAATACCCGCATTCCAGAATGCCTGGCAACGGTCACTTCCGCAACAGTTGACATTCCCACAGCATCTGCGCCGGCAAGTTGAACAAATTTTAAATCTGCTTGAGTCTCGAATTCAGGCCCGCTGAGACAAAAATAAACACCTTCATGCAGCAGAATATTTTCTTCTTGTGCAGCTTGACGGGCGAGCGCAATCAAATCCCAATCATATGCGCGTGCCATATCGGGAAATCGAGGGCCGTATTCATCCAGGTTGGGCCCACGCAATGGAGATAAACCTGCCATGCCGATAAGATTCACGTGATCGGTAATACACATGAGATCGCCGGGATTAAAATCTGCGTTGATTGCCCCCGCGGCGTTGGAAACAAACAAGAATTCAGCGCCGAGACTTTTCATCACCCGGATTGGCAAACCAATTTGATTCGTTGAATAACCCTCATAATAATGGGTCCTTCCCTGGAGAACCATAATATTTTGACCTTCAAGCACGCCAAAAATCAAGCGCCCGGCGTGCCCTTCTACGGTTGACACGGGCCAATGCGGGAGATCAGCAGTCGGAATTTCATCACTTACTTCAATGCTATTTGCCAGGGCCCCAAGACCGGAGCCAAGGATCATGCCCACACGTGGCTGTGCGGAGCTGCGCTCTCGAATGGTTGCAATCACTTCTTCGATCATTTTCATCGTGATAAATTCCATTAATCGCTCCCTGCCTTTCGATGTGCTGCCGTAAATATCCGAATTGAATTAGGGCTCTTCATTCCTAATTTAATCTGCACTTCCCTTACGGTTCTGCCATCCTCAAGAAGATGGGTTACCAAGCTGTGTCGGATCGTATGGGGAGACACACCTTCTCCGAGCTCTGCCACTTCCGACCAACGTTTAACGATCAGCCAAATTCCTTGCCGCGTCAGCCCCTTCCCGCGCTGGTTGAGGAATAATGCACGCTCCTCGTGATTAAGTGCGAGGTGCGGCCTGCCGCTATCGATGTACTCCCTTATAGGTTCGATCGCTTCCTCCAAGGCGCAGATCCGTCCCGCTGCATGAAGGCTTGCCAGATCGAAATTAACATTCTCGAGCTTAAGGTTGGCGATGTCACTTGCTCGCAACCCTGTGCGATAGATGAGTTCAAGAATCGCTCGATCACGAAGGGCCATGGGGGAATCTAGGTTCGCGGGAGCTTTAAGGAGCTTGCCAATAGCGTCTCTTGATAAAACAAGGGGCATTTTTCTTTCCATAGGCGAAGGACGCAATTGTTCGCTCATGGCTACCACCCCCAGCATCCCTTTCTCGCGCAGATAGTCAAGATACGATCGGACAGCAGCCAATTTACGGTAGAATGTCGAAGGACGGTAACCCTCCTGGGAAAGGCGCGCGCGATAAATTTCGGCGCGATCTTGGGAATAGCTATCCGGCCCCATCGCATGGCTGCTCCCTTCATTAATGAAACGCTGGAACTGCATAAGGTCGTTCTCATAGGCCAAGATTGTATTCTGCGCACAACCTTGCACTTGTTCCAGATAATGAAGAAATTCTTGAATGGCTTTCTGCACGCGTTCCATCCTGGGGGGAAATTCGCGGCGCAATTATACCATTCACCCTTTTACTTTCCATAATTGAGCGCTGGTTTATGAATCATTTAAGTCTGTGCAGGTACTGCATCCTAAATCAATACAGATGAGCGTGATAAAATCCGCAGGGTGTATCGAATCATAATTTTGCATGCTGGCGGAAAGTTCTGCAACGAAATGGTGCGTTCGTTGGATGGAATTATTTAGATAGGCGATGAAATTCAATATTGCAACGCTGCTAGCCTTCAGCCTGCTTTTAATTTACCCACTTAATATAGCTGCCGATGATCCGGGGACCGGTGGGCGAAAAATACGTCTGGACGAAGAATCGGTGGGTGGCTACCGTATTCGAGTGGTGACTTCGCCAATACGTGCGTTGGTCAACAACCTTTTTCTCGAGATTAGGTTAACCGATCCATCAAGCGGAGCAAGGATCACGGATGCAAACGTATGGATCACGGCGACCTCAGGGGCGGATATTGTAGAGGTGCAGGCCACCCATACAAATGCCCCGATTCCTGATGAGTATGCCGCGCGCATACTTATTCCCTATGCGGGAGTATGGGAAATTATAATTGTTATTGATGGTCCATTGGGGCGCGGCGAGGTTTCATTTTTGGAACGCGTGTCCAATCCGAGTTCGGTCGGGGCAATTATATCCGTGGGCGCTCCTATCGTGGGCTTGATAATTCTTGGATTAATTTTTTATCGGCTGCGTCCAAAGCCAATGGATCAGTGATAAGAAACATCAGCATCTACAGCTTAAGATCTTTCCCCATCGGGCAAACTTTTCACTGGCCGCAGCAGTCAAAATAATAATTTTTCAAAAATGAGCACAGAAAAAATTAGCGCGAGATAGAGACTGCTGTAGCGATACATTATCCACGCTCGGCGATTGCCACCACCGCGCCACAGCCGCGCCGCAAGCAGAATAAGTATGCCCCCAAGTAATACCGCCAGGAAGAGGAAGAAATATCCGCCTAAGTTCATAAAGGGAATAATGAGCGTAAGTGCCACCAATTGAATTGAATAAAGAAGGATTTGACGTTTTGTCTCCCGATCCCCGTATACAACAGGGAACATTGGAATGCCTGCGCGGGCGTAATCTTGTTGCTTGATAAGAGCCAATGCCCAAAAATGAGGCGGCGTCCAGAAAAAAACCAACGCAAAGAGTAACCACGCCTCGATGGAAAGGCTGCCTGCGCCAGCCGCCCAGCCGATGAGAACCGGCATTGCCCCTGCTCCACCCCCGAGGACAATATTCTGCGGTGTGGAGGTTTTAAGTAAAATGCTATAAACAATCAGGTAGTAGACCATTCCGATGAAGGCCAGCAATGCGCTAAGCAAATTAACACCCAGTGCCAATATAACCAATCCGGCAAGGCATAAGGAGAGGCCGAATACGGACGCATTTTTTATCGTCATACGCCCCGCTGGAATTGGCCGATTTTTCGTGCGCTGCATCTTCGAATCGCGTTCGCGATCGATTACCTGGTTGAGTGCGCTCGCCCCGCCGGCGGAGAGACCACCGCCTAACATTGTGGTAAGGACAAGCCCCATCGCGGGCCAATCGTCAGCAGCAACGATCATCGCTCCCAGCGTGGTCATCAAAAGCAAAACAACGATGATGGGTTTCGTTAAGAGGACGTAATCCTTCCAGGGGATATGGCTAAGGATGGCTGTTCGCTGACTAACCACTCGAATTCCTAATTTGTTCATGCTCTGACCCGGATTAGCTCGCAATCGTAAAAAAGGCAAACATGATAAACAACAATGCGGGGCCCACGAAGATGAAGGTAAAAAATTTAGAATCAGTATGCAAGTGCATAAAAAATGCGCCAATCAGGGCGGCTTTTATTAAAGACAGGATCAGAAACAACCCATTTTGGATTTCTTGTACGATAGTCAGCGAGTTGAGATAAATTTCGAACGCCGTGATCGCGGCCAAAATCAGGAATACATAGACATAAGTGCGTACATGCGATTCCGTTTTTCCACTAGCGATATTGTTTTCCATTGCCGGCTCCTCGCCTTGAATTGAATTTTCCTAAATCAGATAAATAACCGTAAATAAAATGATCCAGACGATGTCGACAAAATGCCAATAAATTCCAAACAATTCGATGCCGATTGAAGTCGAGGAGGAGTAACCCCCTCGCAGCGTTTTTATAAAATTCCTTGATGCCCACAACACGCCAATCAGGACGTGCAGGCCATGGAAACTTGTCATGGTAAAGAAACTAGATCCAAATACACTGCTGGTGAGCGTAAGCCCTTCTGCCGCGAGGCTGCGGAATTCGAACACCTGGCCGCTTAAAAAGATGACTCCCAGCACGATTGTGATTCCAAGGTAAAAGGCCAGCTGCCTGGGTTTATCCTGGCGAATGGCATCGAGCCCCAGCACAACAGCAAAACTTGAGCCAAGCAGGATAAACGTATTGATTCCCACCAATGTCACATCGAGCAGCTCACCCTCCAAAGTCGGCGAATTGATTTTGAAGTTGAGAAATGTGGCAATCAGTCCCCCAAAAAACATCACTTCCGAGGCAATAAAGAACCACATACCAAGTTTAATGTGGTTAATCCCCAGTTCGCCTCCCGCGCGAAAATGGTCTTTAAGTGCAGATGTTTGACTTCCCATGCAAACTCCCCTTTTATTCCCTAGTCACCGGCTGCCGGAGCAAGTTCTAAGAGTTCTTGTGCCCCTTCCGCTGATCCATAATCATACGGTCCTGAAGTGACGAGAGGAGAACTTTCAAAATTGTGCTCAGGCGGCGGCGAGCTTGTTTGCCATTCCAATGTCAAGCCCCTCCAAGGATTGCTTCCCGCTAGCTCTCCCTTGGCCAAACTGACGATCACGTTATAGAGAAATGGGATTGTAGAAAATGCAAGTAAAATTCCACCCAGCGTAGCGAGAAGGTTTAGCTCTGTAAATTCAGGTGCATAATCTGCCACGCGACGCGGCATTCCTAACATTCCGGCCAGGAACATTGGAAGATAGGTGAGCAATGTGCCCACAAAATTCATACCAAAATGGATCTTACCAAGCGTTTCGTTGTACATTCGGCCCGTAATTTTCGGGAACCAATAGTAAACCCCGGCATAAATGGCGGATACGCTGCCACCGAATAAGACAAAATGAAGATGGGCGACAATAAAATAAGTATCATGCACATGGATGTTGAACGGAATTGCCGCTAGAAAGATTCCAGTTATCCCACCGATGACAAATAATGAGATGAATCCCAGCGCAAATATCATGGGTGTCGTGAAGCTAATTTTGCCATCCCAAATTGTGGCCAGCCAGGAAAACATCTTTACCCCGGTTGGAACGGCGATAATCATCGACGTGATCATGAAGGGAACGCGCATACCAGGGTTCAAACCGCTCGTGAACATGTGGTGTGCCCATACCGTCAATCCAAGCACACTTATCGCCAGGCTTGAAAGTGCAATCATGCGGTAGCCAAAGATGGATTTTCTTGAAAAAACCGGGAAAATTTCTGAGATGATTCCCATCCCGGGAAGGATCATGATATACACAGCAGGATGGGAATAAAACCAAAATATGTTTTGGTAGAGTATGGGGTCGCCGCCAGCGTTGGCATCAAAGAAAACCGTCCCGGCGACCCGATCTAAGATGACGAGAATTAAACCTGTCGTGAGTACGGGGGTGGCCAGCAGCACGAGTAGCGAGGTTGCGATCATCCCCCAAACAAAAAGCGGCAAGCGCCAAAAGGTCATTCCTGGCGCACGCATGGTGACAATTGTTGTCATAAAATTGATTGCGCCCATGAGAGAGGAAGTGCCGACGAGGATCAAAGATACGGCCCAAATTGTCTGCCCATCAGGCGCAATAATCGATAAGGGCACATAGGCTGTCCAACCTGTATTGGCACCGCCAAGAAAAAAACTTCCCATCATTACCAGGCCGCCAAGCAGAAAAGTAAAATACGATGCCGCATTAAGGTTGGGAAAGGCCATATCTTCGGCGCCGATCATCAACGGTATGAAATAGTTGGCGAAACCGGCGAAGACCGGAATAATCCAAAGGAAAATCATCACCGATCCATGGTTGGTCATCACGGCGTTGTATTGAGCGCCATCCAGAATGTCCTTACCCGGTTGTGCTAATTCGGCGCGCATCATCATTGCCAAGACCCCGCCGATGAGGAAGAAAATAAATGTAGTCACCAAATATTGGACGCCGATCACCTTATGATCGGTATTCCATTTGAAATAACGGCGCCAACGGATGGGCGCGGTCATGATTTCTTCATTTGTCATTGACTTGGGTCTCCCACCATCTTCAGCCTCAGGTTCATTGCGTAAGCAGGTAATCGACAAGCACTTCAAGTTCTTCGGATGAAATTCGATCCTCATAATTCTGCGGCATCGACCCTGCCGAATAACCCGCAACGACGAATGCATCCGGGCGCGTGATCGACTTTAATAGATACGCGCGCGCGTCAACAGCTGGTTCACGAGCTGCGGCTGTCTCTCCAATGCCCTCCAGGGTTGGACCAACGTGACCAAACCCTCCTGCGTCGTCAAGGACGTGACAGACACCACAATCATAGCGCCCAAAAATTGAAGATCCCACCAATTGGGCCGGCTCGGCGGCAATCTCGGTCTCCGCCGGAATCGAACCAGTTTCTTCCAAATCCGGCGTAGGCAATACGCCCGATTGTTCAGCGATCCATTTCAAAAAATCTTCTTCGGATTCCACCGTCACCAAAGAATTCATTACTGAATGCCCCACACCACATAACTCGGCGCAGCGAATTGGATAGCTGCCCAATTCTGTTGGTGTGATCACAAGTTCAGAGACTTGACCTGGGGTTGCATCTCGTTTCGCTCTGAACGCCGGCACCCAGAAGGAATGAATTACATCCAGCGTCGTTATCTCAAAACGTACTTGCTGACCCACTGGGAGATGCAATTCCTGTGTGCGCACATCGTAGGAAGGATAGCGAAATTGCCAGATAAACTGCTGTCCGATTACTTCAACAACCATTTCGTCATCCGAGTGGACCTCGATCTCTGATAACACCCGAAAGGAGTAAATCCCGATGAATGTCACCAAAATCGCCGGTATAACAGTCCAAATAAGCTCAAGTGTATTGTTTCCGCGATATTGAATAGCGTCGGAATTATCGCCCTTGCGCTTTCGAAAGCGAACGACAGCGTATATCAGGGCTCCCTGCACAATGATAAAAACGACTGTTGCCAGCCCAAATAAAATTCGAGCTAGATCGTCTACCAATAAGGCTCGACTGGATGCAGCGACTGGCATGACATCAACATTTATTGCCACGAGATAACCAATCGCGAGCATAACCAATGTTATGATTACAAGCGCTAAGATTGATCGTTCTTTCACTTCGAACCAGCCTCCATGATTAGCCCTCTGGGGGCGCGCTTCGTTAAAGAATTATTTTCTGACGATTCGATGAAATTGAGTTAGTAGACCTGATCTATCGTTATCTTTGAACCAGGTAGATCAGTACTCTTCGATCTACGATGGCAGTAATTCTACCACCCCTGTCCAATATCATCCAAATTCGATGGATAAGCTGCGCGTGCTGTAAAATCTTGAAACTAGAAACCCGTGCTGTAAGCGACACCAATTGTCCCAGGTCCAACATGCGTGCCAATAACGGGCCCGACGACTGAGGGGATCATTTCCACAGAATCAAAACGTCTGGTTAATTTATCCAATAATTCAACGGCTTCGTTGGGCGCCGCGGCATGAAGCGGCGAGAGTCGAACAAAATCTTTTCCGCTGATCCGTTCTTCGATAATATCAAGCATTCGAGCCACAGCCTTTTTCTTGGTGCGCACGCTCTCAAGAAGTTTAATGTGTCCATCCTGGAGATGAAGCAGCGGCTTTAAGTTTAATACGGTTCCCAACAATCGCTTGGTTCCGCTCATCCGACCACCCTTGTGAAGGTATTCCAGAGTATCGACCACAAAAATTACTCCGCAATTCTCTTTCAAGGTATCCAGGGTCGCTAGAATTTCTTGGATATTTTTGCCTTGTTCCACCATGCGGGCGGCGGCTAGTACTTGAAATCCCAATGTCATCGCCGCACCCTTCGAGTCGAATACTTCAATTTGTGCTCCCGGGAATTCAGCTTTCGCCTGCATCGCAGATTGATAGGTCCCAGACAAACCGGCAGAGACATACAATCCTAAGATGGGTGTACCCTGGCGCACATACGGGTCGAATAACTCTTTAAACGTACCCGCAGAAGCTTGTGAGGTTGTTGGCAGATTTTTTTCTTTCGGTAAACGCTCATAAAATTCATCCGTGGTCATGTCAATTTCATCGAAGAAAGTCTGACCATTCCAGATGATCACCTGGGGTACAACCTGGATCGCGTACTTTTCGACGTATTCTTTCGGAATGCTCGCCGTACTATCGGTGAAGATTGCAATACTCATCGCTTCTCCTCCTTCATCCTATGAGAACCAAGGGAGCTGTATCTGTTACCTTAATTTCAAACCCCGAACGCATCCTGCGGTTGCGATAATCTATGGGAAAAAGTCAGACTACGCCAGAGCGTGCAACAGAGCAGCTCAATGCGTAATTTTTGATGATTTCTGTTTCTCAAGAAAATCAAGAAATTTTCGGATTGGCCAGGCGTTGAGCACATCCTCAGAAGTGACCCAGGCTCTGCGCGCCGTTCCGATGCCGTAGATCCTCAAATCAAGATGTTCGGGATGATGGGCATCGGTTGTAATCGCCAGTTTGACCCCAAGTTCTACGGCCCGACGCGCATGTGTGTCTTTGAGATCGAGTCGCTCGGGATTCGAATTTATTTCCAGGATAACATTATTTTCCACCGCCGCCTGGAAGATGGCTTCGAAATCAAGATCGGCGGGTTCACGTTTGCCGATCAATCGCCCAGAAAGATGGGCGACCATGTTCACATGTTCATTTTCGATCGCTGCGAGAAGCCTTGAAGTAATTTTTTCGCGATCTTGCCGCAAAGATGAATGCAATGAAATGATGACAAAATCAAGCGCTTCCAATACCTCGTCAGGATAGTCCAGGCTGCCATCGGCGAGAATCTCGACTTCGGAACCCTGGAAAATATCGAGTTCACCGGCAAATTTTTTGCGCAGTCGATTAATTTTTTTTCGTTGATCCCGCAATCGCTCCAAAGATAGACCACTGGCAATGCCCAGGCTGCGTGAGTGGTCGGTAAAAACAATGTACTCCAGACCGCGTTCCAATGCGGCATTGGCCATATCCTCCATCGAAACCCGGCCATCACTCCAATCGGAGTGCATATGAATTTCACCCTTAATATCTTTTTCCGAGATAAGTTTGGGGAGTGTATCTTCGATGCCGGCAGTAATTTCACCCAAATCCTCGCGCATTTCTGGTGCGATCCAGGGTAATCCTAAGGTTGCATACACTTCTTCTTCACTGGCACATAAAATTTCATTCCCGTTCTTGCCCTTAAAACCGTGTTCCGACAGACTCAGACCTTGGCTTAGAGCGTACTCCCGCAGGCGCACATTATGGCCTTGCGATCCCGTGGCATATTGCAATGCCGAGCCAAATCGCTCTGGCGGATGAACCCACACCTGGACTCGAAGACCGTCTAGCAACTCTACACTCGCCTTTGTTTCGCCCTGCCCCTTGATACGTTCGACCTCAGAAAACTTGAGGAATTCATCCATCACGCGCTTTTTATCCTCGGCGGCCACAACGATATCCAGATCCCCTATCGTTTCTCTCCAGCGCCTTAAACTACCCGCGGCTTCCGCATGCACGACACCCGGGATCTTCATCAACCGTCGGATAAAGGATTGTGCGATGGGGTTGACGCTGCCAATGGAGAGACGCTCCGGCCGGCCCTTTTTCGATGAACGAATACCTTCAAGAATCTTCTGCTCTGATCGCGGGCCAACGCCGGGCAATTCCTGAAGCTTTCCCGCTTTGGCAGCCTTCTCCAGATCATCGATGGAGGTCACCCCCAATTCCTTCCAGAACAAGGCCACTTTTTTCGGACCGACATCCGCTATTCGCAGTAAATCGGGGAGATTTTCCGGCACCTCTTCGATTAACTTTTCATAGAATATGAGCTTTCCGGTCGAGAGAAGTTCGTCGATTTTTGTCGCGATCGCCTTTCCAACTCCAGGGATATTTTCGAGGTCCTTTTCCTCCCAAATGCCGACGACGCTTCTGCTTAATCCGCGGATCGATTCACCTGCTTTACGATAGGCAAGCACACGATATATTGCATCGCCACGAATTTGGAGTAAATCGGCAATCCGTTCGAAAATTTCAGCTAATTCTCGATTGCGCATAATTTCCCTCAAAAAAACACCGCTTTTGGATTATACCTCCCGGCCAGGAAGGATCTTGGAGCAGGGCTAATTTCCTGCGCCACGCCGATGCGAAATTGTCTCATGCTTGAGGATATGCTATTCTTGAAAGGTGAATGCCCGAGCTTCTTCTTTGAATTCTCCGCCGGTCGCCGATCAGTCAATTGCCGTCTACCTTGTTGGTCAACATCCCCTTGAGATTCCTGGCGATCGGGCAGCCTTTCGCTGGCTGCATACCAACAATGGATTTCTACATGAGCTGCATGAGCTTATCGGCCCATTCGATCCCGACAAATTGAAGATCATTCGGGATGAATTCCCCGCCGGGCCGCAATGGCATACATTAATCGAATCTGTAATCAACGGTAAGATTGGCTACGTCGTAACCCATCTCGCCCCGCTTACCTCCGGTCAGCGGCAATTGCTGATAGGTGTATGTGCACATTCCGGTGCAAGGCTCATCACACCTGGCGACGGCGGGCGGAACGCAATGCCTGCCAACACCTAATCCAGACGCTTGAACCCGCTTTGACTTAATTAAGGATGCTCGCTTGACGTACGAATATGTTGGTAATTTGCATATGCATACGCGCTACTCCGATGGGCATGTATCCCATCCCGACATTGCACTCGCTGCGCTGCGTGCTGGATTGGATTTTGTTGTAACCACAGACCATAATGTCTGGATCGGCGGCTTGGATGGCTACCGCACAATGGGGAAACGCAGGGTTCTTCTGCTTGTTGGTGAGGAAATTCATGACAATTCACGCGAGCCGCAGAAAAATCATCTCCTCGTATATGAAGCAGGGGAAGAACTGTCTCAATTCGCCGAAGACCCGCAGACTCTAATAAACGAAGTTTCCAAGGCCGGGGGACTGGCCTTCATCGCACACCCCCACGACCCCGAGGCGCCGCATTTTCACGAGCCTGATCTGTCATGGGTAGATTGGGATGTTGAAGGATTTCACGGAATTGAGCTTTGGAATTTCATGTCGGAATTTAAATCTTTATTGCGTTCCTACGCCGCGGCATTTTATTATGCATTTAACCCAAGTCGCATCGCGCAGGGCCCATTTCCAGAAACCCTCTTGCGCTGGGATAGTTTGCTGGCGAGTGGCAAGCGCGTTGTCGCCATCGGCGGAGCAGATGCACATGCCCTGCCAGCCAAAGTTGGACCGATTAAGCGCACCCTGTTTCCCTATGAGTTCCACTTCAGGACGATCAACACCCATGTTCTCACCGAAGAGCCGCTGCACGGGGAGGCCGATAAAGATCGCAAGATAATTTTCCAGGCACTTCGCAAGGGTCACTGTTTTGTCGGTTACGATCTGCCCGCATCGACGAAAGGATTTCGTTTTGCGGCTATCGGCGATGGAGGCCAGGTACAAATGGGCGATCGAATTAAGTCGAACTTTGGCGTCACCCTGCAGGTGAAGCTCCCGCTGCGCACGAATCTTCGATTGCTGCGCGATGGCGTGGAAATAAAAAAGTGGCACAATTGTGAAGCTGCCGTATTCGTGGCGACGGAGCCCGGAGCGTATCGAGTCGAGGCATCCATATTTTACAAGGGACGGATGCGGTCATGGATCTTCAGCAACCCAATTTACATCGCTCTCTAAAAATTGTAGATTGCCGCGAAAATGCGTACGCTGGAAATCGCGTGGAGAAACGTTTGATTTCGATGATTGTATGGGAGGTTATGGAATGGAAACCTGGATCTGGACTTTACTAGGTCTCATCTTTCTCTATATGGCGTACACCTATTGGGGGTATTCCAATTCGCCCTTGCGTTCATTTTCTTCCCGGCGGAGAGTGCTTGAAGATGGTCCATCCATGGACGACGCCGATGGACTTGCGCGCGAAGTTGAGGAAGAATTAAAAGAATTCGAGGGTTATCTCTCGGCCATGAACACTAAAATACGGAGCAGGTTTCGGGTCGGTGCCATAGGATTCTTGATCGCCTCCTTCACTGCGCTTTTTGGGATATTTTTGGCCTAGTATTGAGTCAAGATGATCGTGATGGAAAGATGTCATTCTGAGGAGCAAAGGCGCGTCATAAGACGAAGCGACGGAGAATCTCGCTACCCAATAAAGTAGTTCTTGTCCATGCGCAACCAGATTCTTCACCTTCGCTACGCATCGGATCAAAATGACAACCCGTCGCATCCAGGATGACTGAACACTAGTTCCAGGGGTAGCTTGTCCCCATCGGGCACTTGAACAAACAGTTAAACGTAGTCCCCATCCCCGATTAATTTTTCTAATCCTGCGCGCAACCCAAAGCAGCTCGCCATATCCTCCTGCGCACGTTCAAGCATGATACAATTCAGACCATTTGTTCGAGGTTCAATCGAGAAGAAATATGCCCGATTTTCGTCTGCATGCACCCTATCAACCCACCGGGGATCAACCCGCAGCAATTTCCGCGCTAGAAGAGGGGCTTGCGCGCGGCGATAAACATCAAGTATTGCTGGGCTCCACGGGGAGCGGGAAAACTTTCACGATTGCCAATATTATCGCTCGCTCGAACAGACCAGCTCTGATCCTCGCCCCTAATAAGACCCTGGCCGCACAATTGTATGCAGAATATAGGGAATTCTTTCCCGAGAACGCGGTCGAGTATTTTGTTTCCTATTACGACTATTATCAACCCGAAGCGTACGTCCCCAAACACGACCTCTATATCGAAAAAGAAACGGATATTAATGAAGAAATCGAACGCATGCGTCTTTCCACGACAAGAAGTGTACTCTCGAGACAGGACGTAATCGTCGTCGCTTCTGTATCCTGCATCTTTGGCATTGGAAATCCGGAGGCCTACGGTAGGGTGGTAATAAAACTATCCACCGGTGATGTTTACCGCCGCGACGGCATTCTACGACAGCTTGTCGAGACTCAGTATTCTCGCAACGATATCGATATCAAACCCGGGACCTTTCGGGTGCGCGGAGATACCCTCGAAATTATCCCTGCATATGAGCAACAAGGGATAAGAGTAAGTTTTTTTGGTGATGAAATTGAACGCATTTCAAAATTCGACCCACTGACGGGCGAAATATTGGCCGATTTGAGTGAGATCAGCATCTACCCTGCAAAACACTTTATCACCGATGAAGAAAAGTTAAAGACTGCACTCTCGAAAATTGAACAGGAACTCGAAGAGCGACTCGAAAACCTAAGGTCCAACGAGCAACTGCTTGAGGCCCAGCGCCTCGAACAGCGAACACAATATGATTTGGAGATGCTTCGAGAGGTGGGCTATTGCTCGGGTATTGAAAATTACTCGCGCCATCTCGACCAGAGGCCGCAAGGATCACCGCCCTGGACGCTCATCGACTATTTTCCCCCAAATTTCATCATGGTGATCGATGAAAGCCACATGACCATTCCCCAGGTAAGAGGCATGTTTGGCGGCGATCGTTCGAGAAAACAAAATCTCGTCGACTATGGCTTTCGTTTACCCTCCGCACTGGACAATCGCCCCTTATCCTTCAAGGAATTTGAAGATAGAGTTGGACAAACCATTTATACGACGGCGACGCCATCCCTCTACGAATTGGAACGTGCTGCTCAAGTGGTTGAACAAATCATTCGTCCAACGGGATTGGTTGATCCCCAGGTCGAGGTTCGCGAAATTAGTGGACAAATAGACGACCTCGTATCGGAGATCCACAAACGGGTGGAGTCGGGCGAAAGAGTATTGGTGACAACATTAACCAAACGTATGTCCGAAGATCTGGCTGATTATTTGCTCGAGCTGCGCATCAAGGTGCAATACCTGCACTCGGAGATCGACACACTGGAAAGAGTCAGTATTTTGCGTGAATTGCGCCTGGGAGTTTTCGATGTTGTTGTGGGGATTAATCTCCTTCGAGAAGGATTGGATCTCCCCGAGGTTTCTCTCGTTGCAATCCTAGATGCGGATAAAGAAGGATTCTTGCGATCGGATACCGCGCTCATACAAACCATTGGTCGTGCTTCGCGCCATATCAACGGAAAGGTGATTATGTACGCAGACAGGATCACGGATTCGATGCGCCGCGCGATCGATGAGACAGATCGCCGGCGCAAGATACAACTTGATCACAATGAAAAAGCCGGCATCGAACCGGTGAGTATCGTAAAGGCGATCCGCGATATCACCGATCAGTTGACCGCCAAGGCAATCGCAGAGACCAAAGAGGCATACGGCGCCTACAGTCCTGCACTGATACCCAAGGACGAACTTGTGCGCATAATTAAGGGGCTTGAAAAACAGATGCGGTCAGCCGCGGAAGCCCTGGAATTTGAACGTGCTGCCGGCCTGCGCGATCAAATTTATGAGATGCGCCAGGTGATGGCGGATAAAGAAGACCTCCCACCGTGGAAACGCGCCCATGCACTTGCAGGGGAGCTGGACAATGTTCCCTCCTCCAAATAGATTGCCAACAATGTACAGGGCAATTGGTAGTGGATTTTTCCAGTTTCATTGAACTCTTCGAATTCGTTTGATATTTTTTTCCGAATTCAAAACCTTCGTGCTCCATTTGAGAACTTTTGAAATTCCCAAATTCTGGCTTCAGTCTAAGCTTCGCTTCGGTGCGCATCCTGCCCGAGGGACGGGCCACGACCTCGAGCGACCCAAAACTAACCCTTATCAGGTAATACACTCACGGATCGGATATTTTGCAGATTTCCCAGGGTTTCATACCATTCTGCCTCGGCTATAGGCCAATGGGGCAAACCCTCCTTAAAAGACTTCGGCCGCCTCTCGGCGACCGGTCTTGAGTGAAAAACAACAGTTAGTTGCTTTGTTTGAACCCGCATTATGCCATCATTTGACCTTCAAATGGCAGAACAGCAAGGTTCCTGAAAGGTATTTGCAAGGTAATTGCAAGGTTTGGGCCAATTTGGACTACGCCTTTACGGAATGATTGCAATTTGTCAGCGAGTTCAAGCTATGAGCGATGACTATGCGCAATTATTGGGCAGTGCAAGGCCCCTCGATGGTGTTGGCAAATCTCCCAGGGCAAATTTGGGGGAGTTCGTCCATCGATAACGCGCTTCAATAGCGCTTCCCCCAAATTAATCCTGACTACTTACAAGATGTGGATATTTTGGAGAAATCTACTGTGAGTTCACCGTTGGCGTTAATTGTGTAGTGGATCGTTTGATGAAGCATAAAGTTGTTACCCGAGCCCCGTCCAATTATCCTAAAGTTATTAATAAATGTGTACTGCTCCCCAACCTTCACGTTTTGTACCCATTGAGTGACGCCTGTGCCCCGATACGGAGTTCCGCTTGTCAGCCCAAATCCGTGGACCCCCATGGGATTCGTGTGGACCTTCACGTGGAACCCGCCATTTCCGTCATACGTCTGGTGGGAGACTAGGTTCACCTGGCCGAATAAGCGCACCAGCTCCCCCGCGCAGGGTACTGCAATGGTAAGGGAAATGGGATCTTTCTCGACCTCAGTCACCGTAGTGGCTGCCGATTGACAATTATTAAGCGATCCCCTAACCTGTCCCCTTCCACGTTCGAGTACACAATCGGGCGCTATATTTATTTGGCTCGGGAATGAATTAGAGGTTGGGAATCTTGTCGCTGTCGGAAACGTGCTCCAGTTCGGTGCTGTGCTCGGCGTTCGATCGATTCCTTTGCTTTCAGACTTGAATTTGGTTTCATTCGTCTGATTCGTTTCATTCGTACAATTCTTGTCGCGCCCTTTTGCTTTTCCTTTGCCATTTCCAGGTGATTCAGGACCGCAGCCAGACTTCGAATTAAACACAATCGGGGATTCCGCACCCACAAGGCTTGTGCTTAAAAGGAGCATTGCGACTACCACGAACAACAACGAGATGAAACGCCGCATTGGCTGAGCCTCCTGCTCACCCCCACATAAAAATGGATCGCTAAACACAACTTTACTGGGTGTACACAGGGGCTGTCAGTGGTACTGGGATACTATTGACGATGTCAAACGCACCAAAATCATTCAAGACAAACATGGTATTTACAGGCTCTTTACGTACCCCAATCAAATTGTCTCCAATGGGTAGGAGCAATACCTGGCAGCACGATGAATTAAGAAACTGAATGGAGTTTTGAGATGCTTCCATCTTGAGATTGTTCGATCGAATTTTGCCTTTTGCTGTGATATACGAAATGAGTAATGAGAGGATTGTTCATCTGGAGATAATAAACCAGCGGACGATTTTTATGGATTATGGGGAAAATAAAAATGGCGTGGACTGGGTCCACGCCATCCTAACGAATACTCTCCTAGCTATTTAATCCAAATGTTGAAATTACCCTCCAACACATCACTGGGAAATGAGAAGATTCTACTGTCATTGGGTTCTGAGTAGGTAAGGCAATTATAAAACATTTTTTTGATAAAGCTACTAGGCGCTACGAATGCTGTCCACACTGCATCTGGTTCTGTGGCTCCACCCTCCACGACAGCAATTGCTCCCCACTCTCCATCT
>JADFRQ010000104.1:0-1004 GCA_022561215.1 Chloroflexota bacterium
CCTCGCCGCGACCGATCCAAAGTCCCAAACGATCAGGATCCAGGTCTACACCGGCGCGGCCCGCTGCGGCGAGAATACGGCCCCAGTTAGGGTCACCCCCTGCCAGGGCAGTTTTCACCAGCGCAGATGTGGCAATGCTCCTGGCTACCTTCAGTGCTTCACTCTCCTGGCGCGCGCCCGTGATCTGCAAAGTCACAAACTTGGAGGCACCTTCCCCATCGCGCACGATCGAATGCGCCAAATGCAGGCAAATCCATTCCAATCCCTCTTTGAATGCCGCACGAGAAGCAGCATCATCCACCGATACATCCCTGGCGCCGTTGGCCAAAAGCAACACCGTATCGTTCGTACTTGTGTCGCCGTCGACACTTATTCGATTGAATGAACCATCCACCACTTCACTCAGCAACTCAGTCAATAACTGCGGCGCGATGGCTGCGTCGGTGGTGAGTACGCTCAACATCGTGGCCATATCTGGGTGGATCATTCCGGACCCTTTTGCTATGCCGCCGATGATCACATCCCCCTGCGGAAGTTGAACAATTACCGCGCTATGCTTTGGAACGCTGTCCGTGGTCATAATGGCTCGAGCAGCAGCGGGTCCGTTATCAGGTGAGAGCTCGGACGCCGCCTGGCGAATTCCGCTTTCGATCTTGTCGAGATCCAGCTGCACACCGATCAGGCCGGTGGAGAGCACCAGCACTTGATCAGGGTTACAGTTTAATGCCTCCGCGGCCATTCTCTGAGTCCCACGCGCAGCCTCCAGGCCGGCGGGTCCCGTACAGGCGTTGGCAATGCCTGCATTTGCCACCACGCCGCGCAGGCGGGTCGAGTTCGATGCCAAAGTTTCGCGATCGAGAATAACCGGAGCAGCAGCCACCTGGTTTCGGGTAAAGACGCCTGCACAGCTACATTTGCGGTCGGCGAGCAACAACACCAGATCTGGCGCACCCGATTTCTTCAGCCCTCAAAGCTGCTTGTTTCGTGCATAGACAGGATAGCGC
>JADFRQ010000104.1:1014-6311 GCA_022561215.1 Chloroflexota bacterium
CAGCCCGCATGCCGATGATGCGGCAGAAAATCCACGGGGTGAGGTAAAACTTCCATCAGCGATTTCTTGCATGCCTATACCTCCGCGTACATCACTTGCCGTTGAATTTTTGGCCGCGGTAAATGCAATCAAGGACGGCAGTATGATGAATAAAGCGTATGCCTTAACTCGTGCGCTCGAGAGCACTTATACCCTTGTTCAGAATCTCAAGGGCCGTGTTTACTTCGTCAATTGTGATCGTCAGCGGGGGGCAAAGTCGCAGTACATTTTCACCGGCACTGATCACAATCAGGCCTTGCTCGAGGGAATGTTCGATCAAGGGTTTGACCGCAGTTTTTAATTCCACACCAACCAGCAGGCCTGCACCTCTCACATCGATAATGTTGTCCGACGAAAATTCGCGCAGCCCCTTCATTAGAGCTTCTCCGCTCCTGACGACACCTTCCAGCAGATCGGGCTGATTGATGTAGTCGAATATTATCTGAGCAGCACGGCAGGTTAATGGACCGCCGCCAAAGGTGCTTCCATGATCACCAACCTCGACGGCCCGAGACACCTCTTCAGTGACAAGAGTGACCCCAATGGGCAGGCCGCCGGCGAGAGGCTTGGCCAGGGTCATGATATCCGGCGTAATCCCGTACACATCATGAGCCCAAAGCCTCCCCGTGCGACCCAGACCACATTGGATCTCATCACAGACGAGCAGTGTTGCGTGTTGGTCACATATCTCACGCAGTCCCTGCAAGAAGAGGACGTCAGCAATACGTACGCCCCCTTCGCCCTGGACAGGCTCCACAAATACGGCGCAGGTGCGGTCCGTAATAGCCCGCCTCGCCGCGTCAAGATCATTGAAAGGCACAAAGGTAACGCCGGGCACAAGAGGCCCAAAGGGTTCACGGTATTTATTCTTGTGTGTGAGCGAGAGAGCTCCCAGCGTGCGCCCGTGAAAACCGCCTTCAAAGGCAATAAAATCGGTCTTGTCCTCGCCATGGTTCGTGCGCGCCCATTTACGAGCAAACTTCAGCGCCGCTTCATTTGCCTCCGAGCCAGAATTTGAAAAGAAGACACGATCGGCGAAGGAGTTTTCCACCAAACGCTTCGCCAATTCGATCTGCGGGGCAGAGTGGAATAGATTGCTGATATGAGTAAGCCTGGATGCCTGATCAACAACTGCCTCGACCCACGCAGGGAAGCCATGACCCAGCGCGGTCACGGCAATTCCAGCCGCGAAATCCAGATATCTCTTGCCATTGCTATCGAAGAGATAGGCTCCTTCCCCATGGCTAAACACTACTCGCGGGCGTCGATACGTCGGTATCAGATAGACTGATTCGGCATCGGGGATCTCATTGGGATTCATGCGATTACCTTTCACTGGACGCAGGTAATGACTGATGGGTCGGCAACAGGATTTTGGCAGTAGTTATTCTTCCGTCCGGCCACGTGGAAAAGTGCAAACCGGAGACACCCTTCCGCGGGGACTTGAGGGAAGCGATCACTTTTAAGGGCATGTTTTCTTGGATCCTGCCATCTGCGATCATGCGAGTTGCCTCGACTGCCTGTAAATAGGACCGCACCTTTCCACCAAAAATAAAAACCGCCAGACCTATGTACTGGTTTGGCGGGGAAAAAACATAAAAATCAGATTATTGCTCAGACAACCCCTAAAACCAGAATGCAAATCTGGAGCGGCGTGCGGGAACTTGGGGATGGAGCATGAATGGATTTCATCTTCGGCGAAGGATAGTATAGCTGCCACAGGTTGTCAAGAAAACGAATTCACAAATTGAGTCCTTCGGAGATTTGATCTGCTATTCAGAGAATGTATAATCCAGGTACTATACCCGTAAGAAAGGAGGACGGCTCATGGCAAGCGTAACATTTTCTAAGGTCACGAAAGAGTTCGGCGACGTCGTCGCAGTGAATAATCTCGATATCAAGATTGAGGATAAGGAATTTCTAGTTCTAGTTGGGCCGTCTGGTTGTGGGAAAACGACCG
This sequence comes from Chloroflexota bacterium, assembly GCA_022561215.1. Lineage (GTDB taxonomy): Bacteria > Chloroflexota > Anaerolineae > Anaerolineales > E44-bin32 > JADFRQ01. The sequence goes on from JADFRQ010000104.1 coordinate 3,014, forward strand.
CCCTGCGCCTACTTGCCGGTCTGGAGGAGATCACGCGCGGCGATATCCTAATCGGGGATCGAGTTGTAAACGACGTGTCCCCGAAAGACAGGGATATAGCAATGGTATTCCAATCGTATGCCCTCTACCCGCATATGTCCGTCTATGACAACATGGCATTTGGTTTAAAGCTGCGCAAAACGCCAAAGGACGAAATAAAACGCCGGGTGCGCGAGGCAGCTGAAATATTGGGAATCGAAACCCTTCTCGATCGCCGACCGCGGCAGCTTTCAGGCGGTCAACGTCAGCGCGTTGCTGTGGGACGGGCAATTGTCAGAGAACCCGAAGTATTTTTATTTGACGAGCCGCTCTCCAACCTCGATGCCAAACTGCGTGTTCAGACGCGAGCAGAGATCAGCAAATTACATACACGATTGGCAACAACCTTTATTTATGTGACCCACGATCAAGTGGAAGCCATGACAATGGCTACACGCATTGCAGTGCTCGAGGAAGGCATTCTGCAACAACTTGATACCCCTCAAAATTTGTATGACCATCCTGCAAATGTATTTGTTGCCGGGTTTATCGGTTCCCCCTCGATGAATACCTTTGAGGCGAAGATTTTGCAATCCAACGGGAAAATGATGGTCGATGCTGGATCATTCGTTGTGGAAGTACCGGATGATCGCAAAGAAACCTATGCAGCTTATGTCAATAAACCTGTGATCTTCGGATTACGTCCAGAGGACATCCATGATCCATCCTTCGCACCGCCAGGCATCCTTCCCGCTCCTATCGAGGCAAGAGTTGATGGCACCGAATTAATGGGAAATGAAATATTCGTCCATTTCGTCAGTGGCGATCAGTCCTTCACCGGACGCATTGACCCGCGCACCAGCTTCAGGACAGGGAATACAATTCAAGCGGTGATTAATATGCATAACATGCACCTCTTTGAAATAGATGGATCACACCTGGCTATTCGGTAGGTGATTCGATCGACCCTGCACCCGCGCTAGAAGAGATTGGGGCTGTCTCAAAAAGCGCTATCTTGTGATGTAACCTCATCGAAAACCAGCCGTAGGGGCATCGGCGAGCTAAAGCTCGTTGCCAATCGCCCCTACGCCATTGAGCTGATTGCGATGAAGTGAGAGAAATCGGTTTTTTCTTACCGCAAACTGAAAGATATTGTCTTAGTAGGGCGACCCCCGTACCTTTTCCTTCAAATCTGCGGGGATTTGTTGGTTCTGAATAGGGACTTGGATGGAATTATCTGCAATTCGTGAGCTCATTCGACTATCTTCGAAAAAAATCGTCCTGCTGGTGCTCGATGGCCTCGGCGGGCTGCCAATAAAACCCAATTCTCAAACAGAACTCGAAGCAGCGAATACACCTGTTATGGATAAACTCGCCGCCGAGGGAGTACTAGGCCTGAGCACCCCAATCGCACCCGGCGTAACTCCCGGGTCCGGTCCAGCACACCTGGCATTGTTTGGCTACGATCCATTGAAATTCATCGTTGGCCGCGGTGTGTTGGAAGCCACCGGAATTGGAATAAAAATCGCCAAAGGTGATATCGCTGCGCGGGGAAATTTTTGCACGATCGACGCGGCAGGTCTGATCACAGACCGACGCGCAGGACGTATTTCGTCTGACCTGGCGGAACCAATTGTTGATCGTCTGAATTCAATTGCGATTGCAGGTTTTCAAGTCGAAGTTCGTCATGTGAGAGAATACCGTTTTGCAGCCGTGCTGCGCGGCTCATCTTATCGACCCGAACTGGAAGACACAGATCCCCAACATATCGGTTTGGCGCCTTTAAAAGTTCAGGCCAAAGAACCCGCCGCCGAGGAGACCGCGCAAATATTCAATAAGTGGATCGAAGGTACAAGACGGATATTATCGAATGAGAAGCTCGCCAATGGGCTCACCTTGCGCGGATTTTCAACCGACCCCCAATTGCCCCAATACGAGAACACTTTTGGCTTAAAAGCAGCCTGCATCGCCGTATATCCGATGTACAGAGGGGTTTCGAAACTTGTGGGAATGGATATCATAAACTTTACGGGCGAACAACCGCAAGATGAATTCGCAGCCGCGTCTTCAGAATGGGGCAGTTATGATTTCTTCTTTATCCACATTAAGCGCACAGATAGCAAAGGAGAGGATGGAGATTTTGAGGGGAAAGTCGCGGTTATTGAGGGAGTAGATCAGGCGATTCCCATGCTGCTTGATTTATCACCCGATGTTTTGCTGATTACGGGTGATCATTCGACTCCTGCGCGTATGCGGCAACATTCCTGGCATCCGGTTCCTCTCTTGCTCTGGGCGCCAGAAACCGCGCGCGCGGATGAGGAGAAGGTATTTGGAGAGACTGCTTGCCGGCGAGGAGGGCTGGGATCTATCCCGGCGACATCCATCCTCCCCCTACTTCTCGCCCATTCCGCGCGCCTGGGGAAATTTGGGGCGTGAAGTTTTACCTCTTCAGCAGCGCTCCTGTAATGAAATACAGAATTCCCGAATCGAAAATTGTAAGGCCCACCACGGCGATAATGGCATCTTGCCAAAAGCGTTCGGGATAAAGACGAATAAACGTATCCGAATATAGGAAAGTCCATGTGTTTGGATCGAAGAAAATCTGGTGAAAACCAGTAAACACTACGCCGAAGGCAAGTGCCAAACCAATGCCGAGTAAGGTTAGCAGGCCCAACGTCCATATGGCGCCAATACGAATCGATTCAAGCGCAAGCTCACTCCCTTCAAAACGCCATAGCAATGCCAGCGATAACCCTACTGCGATTAAGGCACCCCAAAATACCCGCTGACTTCCTTTCACGATTCGTAGCACATCTTCAAAATGACGAAGTTCTCTCTCGTTGTGCATTGGACTGCCATCGGGGAGCGTGAAATCATCAAAATAGGATATGTCCAAATCCTTGAGCAGATAATCCATATCAATCGCCGACAAGTAGATTCTGTCGGCCGTCGAAAAGCCATACGTATCAGCCGGGAAACTTGCTCGTCGATATTCCCATGGTATCCATGTCTTGGCGGTAAAAATTAGCAACTGCACGCTGCCAAGAATCAACAGAGCTGGCATAAGCGCCTGGGCCGCATTGCGAAGCAGAATTCGAATGCTCGGGTTCATCGTAAAATAACTCCGTACCATCAAGTTTGTTGCATGACTCCACGGAAAAATAGCGCATCGCAAAAAGAGGTCCGCTAGATGTGCGGTTGCGTCCGCTGCCCGCATCCCCGCATTTAGCCACTACATTATTCAAGAACACTTTTTTCAGTTTACGAGTTGCATGCAATC
>JADFRQ010000105.1 GCA_022561215.1 Chloroflexota bacterium
CTGTACGAGCTGTACCCGTTTGTGAGCTTTGTTCACTTGCAATGTCGTGAATAGCATCTTCAGTTAAAAATTGATCATGACGTAATTACCAATTTCTTATCTCGTACCGGAAAGAAATCCGGATACTTCTCCTCGAAGTTCAATACACATTACCGATCAACTTATCACTGTTGGCTGTCCTCCCTATTTACGTCGATTTCAGTCCGAAAGCTATTGTTTTGGTACATACTGGTAGAACGAGCCTGTAAGGAGGAGTCGTGATGTTGGTAGGTGGGGCATGTCTCAGGATCAGGTTTTTGAAGACGCGGTAATAGGGATTGTTGGTATTAGTTTATTGGTCGGAAGTATCCTCTTCTTCGTTCCCAAAATTTCCAAACAAGAAAACGTCAGCATACTGTCTTCCGGTGGAGGTGCAGATCTCGCGCATGAGATCGCGCTAAGGATGGAAGATGATTTTGAGAAGGTGGATGTGCTCAACATCCAGACCATCGAGGAAGTTGTCTCTGTTACGCTCTTAAACCTGGAACCCGCAAATTGGACTGAAGAAGACTTCGAGCAACTCAACCAGATTACATTCTATGCCGTTGATCTTTCGCGTGACGCACAACGATCGCTGATCGTTCAACTCTGGATTACGAACAAGGCTGTTACTGAACTCGGGGAAGAAGTTGACGTCTTCCTGCACATGAAAACGCTCGCCTGCCCCTGGTCTGCACTCGAAAATTACGATGGAGAAAACGCAGCTGAGATTATTCAGGGATGTGTGATTGGTAACGGAAATGCGTTGGCAGTGGATTCATCGCAGGTGGTGTGGGAGGGGAGGGGAAATTAATTCCCCCTTTTGTTCCCTGTGGGAAATTTATTTTCTGAAAACCTTTCTCAGTTTTCGAACTCTTCATCAAGGATTCCTGGAGGGATAGGCTTCCTCGATTTTTCCCCCCCTTAAAGTCCCCCAACGGGGGACAACGGGGGCGACTGCCCGCCCCCGTCCCCCTGGCAATACCGTGACTCGTATAAGTCATTCGGAAAACCATATTCACGATTCTGATCTCCATCCGGATAATTAAAGAGTCATTCTTCGTAAGCTGATTTCTAATGCCATGCGCGATAAATTCATGCGGCAAAGGAGTAATTTTTCCATATGTGCGTGCGAGTTTCAACCCGCGTGTGAGCTGAGCTCGCTTGCAATACCGTAAGTCGTAATATTTTTTCGGATTAAATCTGTCACCAAAAAAATTTTCTGTTGCTACATTAGAGAATTGATCTTGTTGTTTGTGGTTTTCCGCTCAGGTTCCTGATCCCTGCTATCCAGATAACTAGCCTATGATATCCGTCATTATTCCCGCAAGAGACGCTGAAGATACGATCGAAGCTTGCCTTCGAGCTGTACTCGCCCAGGATGGGCTTGATCAGCCGTACGAGGTGATCCTGGTTAATGATGGCTCAAGGGACTCGACGGCGGAAATTGCGGGAGGTTTTGCGGTGCATGTGGTTAATACACGTGCCGAAGGGCCGGCCGCGGCGCGCAACAAGGGTGCGGAGACCGCCGAAGGGGAGATCATCGTTTTCACCGATGCAGACTGTGAGCCAGCAATCGATTGGCTGCTGAATCTGGTGAAACCCTTTGCGGATCCGATGATCGTTGGGGTAGGCGGCGCGTATAAAACCCGACAAATGAGCGGCGTGGCAAGATTCGTGCAACTGGAATATGGATTCAAGTACAAACGCATGGCAAAACTCGAGACCATCGATTTTGTCGACACGTACTCGGCCGCCTACCGGCGCAAGGTTTTTATGGACAACAAGGGTTTTGAAACCGCTTTTCCTCAAGCCTCGGTGGAAGATCAGGAACTTTCCTTTCGCCTGGCGAGCAAAGGTTATCGCATGGTCTTCAACCCACACGCGATTGTCTACCATGCTCACGATCAATCCATCCAAGAGTACGCTCGGCGTAAGTTTGGTATCGGCTATTGGAAGGCTTTCCTATTAAAGTGGATGCCCGAGAAGGCTCTCTCTGATTCGCACACACCCCAAACACAGCGCCTGCAGATTGTCATGCTGGCTGTAGCCGGAATTAGTTCACTGCTCGCCCTGATCTGGCCAATCGCGCTGTGGGCGCTTGCAGGGTCACTCTTGTTACTCGGGCTCAGTTCCATTCCAATTTTGTTGTACACGTTAAAGGAAGAACCCAGCCTTTATATCCTGGCGCCTCTTCTGCTAGTGGTTCGTGCAGGTTCGCTTGGCGCTGGCCTCTTTGCGGGTGTTCTCTTTCCGGCCAGCAAAGTCAGTGTGCGCGCTTCCGGCTTCACACTACCCGTATGGTTGCTTAAGCGCGGCATGGATGTGCTCGGAAGTATTATTGGGCTGCTCCTGTCTACACCGCTGCTCGCTTTGAGCGCCATCGCGATCAAGCTTGATAGCAGCGGCCCCGTGTTCTTCATTCAAGATCGTGTGGGTAAAAATGGGCGAACTTTTCGCATGGTCAAACTGCGGACGATGGTCGTCGGCGCGGAGTCACAGGTTGCGCAAGTGTTGGCGGCCAATCCGCTCCAGGGGCCGGTATTCAAAATTCCGGATGATCCACGCATAACCCGCGTGGGGCGTTATCTGCGCCGCCTGAGCCTGGATGAGCTCCCGCAACTTTGGAATGTGTTGAAAGGGGAGATGAGTCTCGTCGGCCCGCGGCCTGAAGAAGGTTGGATCGTAGAGCAGTACGACGATTGGCAACGTGCACGTTTGGCCGTGAAGCCTGGCCTCACCGGGCCTGCACAAGTGGCCGGGCGCGGGGATCTCGATATGAACGAACGGCTCGAATTGGAATTGGCCTATATTCGTGACTATACGATTTTGCGGGACTTGGTTATCATGCTGCGCTCGGTGCCGGCGGTGATAAGTGGGCGCGGGTCGTATTGATAAGGTCTTTTTGTCTTTCGGTGGCGCTCACGTCTTTACTATTCTTTCCTTCTGATGCGTAATTTCTTCTTTTTTCCATTCTGTACTATCTATCGGATTCAGTTTTAGATGTAATTGAAGGCCTGAGCTCATTATCAAGAATTCCTAAAGAAATTGACTTTCTCCTTTTTCCCCCCTTAAAGTCCCCCGAACGGGGGCGACTGCCCGCCCCCAGATCCCCGTGTGAGCTCCGCTCACCTGCAATACCGTGATTCGTAAAATGCTAACCATGAATATACTTTGCGAGGCGACCTTTCCAGAGCAAGATTAAAGATATATTTATTGCCATGGATCATAATGTGTCCTCCAATAGGGAATGAAGGGTGCATCAAAGGCAGTGGGCCCAGTCCTTCATGCTATCTGCGCCCACGTGTGGAGAAAATCACATGCAATACCGTGAATCGCCGTTGCTAATGGAAGCATTTCTTTTCACATCTACTAGTCTTCATATTGCTTAAAACTCGCTACTTGTTACTTTACACTCGATTAGCTTGGCCCAGATCGCGACCTAACACTGAACTCCTTATCTCGTTGACTTATCAACCCATGCACCAATCCATTCTCCCAATTCCTGTACCCATTTAGCTCCTGTGCCCTCTATTCTCATAGTCTGTACCGCGAATCAATGCCGTTCTCCCATGGCGATGGCGCTCATGCGAAAGCATGTGCAAAACCTTGGCCTGGCGGATGAATGGCGCGTCGATTCGGCAGGCACCTGGGCGACCGAGGGCATAGGCGCCACCGATCTTGCGATCGAAGTCATGCAGGAACAAGGCCTGAGCCTCGACGAACATCGCTCGCAAAAAGTCACTCAAGAGATGATGATGGCCTATGATTTGATCCTGGTGATGGTGAGCAATCATAAGGAAGCACTGCAGGTTGAATTTCCTGATCAGGCACATAAAGTTTTCCTGATGAGTGAGATTGTGGGTGAAACGTACGATATCGATGACCCTATCGGCATGCCATTGGATGATTATCGAGCTACCGCGGAGATGATTGCGGGCATTATAAAAGAAGGCTGGGGGAGGATAGTTGAGTTGGGGAGGTAGGGGAGCAGGGGCGCAATTCCGTAGAAATAGGCGCATTACAGAATAAATGCGTGTGAGATTGGGAAAACGCCAATCTCAATTGACACCTACAAATGCTGCAGCGGAGAGCGGAAACAATGTCCTATGTGAGCAGTTCATAAATTCGAGTTTTATGCGAAGGCCTAGATCGGGCGTTTCACGAAACGCCCCTACGGGTCCAAACCGCCAATGCTTGAGCGAATCTTAAATCCAAAAATTGTTTTTCGATTATTGATCGTGGCAGTGCTCCTTCGCGGAGCACTGTACACATTTGTCGTTCCCCCGTGGCAGCATCCCGATGAACCGACACACTTCGAACATGTGCGCCTGATTGCCGATCTAGGAAAGCCCCCGGAAATCGAAGATATTTCCATCCCGCTGCGGCGTGAAATCGCTATTTCGATGGCGGGGCACGGGTTTTGGAACCCTAACCCTGCGCCCGAGATCACGGATGAAAATTTGGCCAATCCCGGGACCTCGCTTATCGGTATTTATACGCTCACCCATCCGCGTCTCTACTATCGTCTTGCCTCCCTTTGGTTACGTCCCTGGCTTGGTTTATCCATCGAGGGGCAGCTGTTTGCAGTACGCCTCTTGGGGGTATCGCTTAATCTGGTCATTGCGCTGGCTGCGTTCAAGATCGCGCAAATGCTATTCGACTCCTCGCGATGGATCGCTCCCGTGGCAATGGCTTTTGTCGTCTTTCATCCAGGGAACACGGACATCATGTCCGCCGTCAATAACGATGTGCTCGTTAACGCAATCGGCGCGCTCTTTTTTTTCACTCTGGCGCTGATCTATAAACAAGGTGCATCACTCTTGAAGGTATTGGCCCTTCTCCTTCTCCTCATCGCAGGATTTCTGACCAAAACAACAGCACTTATTCTCTTGGCCACCTTGCCGTTCGCGCTGATGTTTTACCTCTTGCTCAAGGGTCGCAGTTTGCTTGCGATCAGCCTGATCGTTTCAATCGTCACTGCTGCACTGGGACTTTTCGTTTTCCTGCAGGCGAAAGGATTGGAAGGGTTGCCAGAGGGAATTCTTGCCGACATTGGGTCGTATTTCCGGGTCAATATCTCCCAAACCGTTGAAGGGATCGCGGATCCAGCGTACGCTCGGCAGGCAACGCAAGCGCTGCCGGTTGTCTTTAAGAGCTTTTGGGCGGCGTTTGGGTGGCGGCATATCTGGTTGGCGCCAATTTGGTACTGGATCATTGGGGGCATTTGCACGATCGCCGGCGCGGGGATCATCAAGCGATTTCTTCGATGGTTATCCGAAAAACGATGGCGCGAGCCAGTTCCTGCGCATGCAGCTTACCTTGGATTTGCGTTTTTTGCGGTGCTGGTTGCAAGCGTGATTGCCGTTCTGCGCAGCCTCGCCGCGCAAGGGCTGCGGCCATATTTATCGCATGGCCGCTACGCTTTTATTGCCATGATCCCCATCGCAATCCTTTTCATCATCGGAATACGTTCCTGGATAAGAGTTCCGGAGAGCAACAGGGCCAACGCAGCATTCATCGCTGGTTTGTTCACATTGGATGCCATCGCTTTCTGGGGGTATTTGGTGCCTTTTTATTACTAAAATCAATCAAGAAAACAAATTTTGTTGTAGTCTGCTGCCGTGGTTCTTCATGGTCAAGTATTCTCACGAGTAACTTAATGACCAGGTGCCATAATTGCTTTATGGTATGAACCTTGGTGACCTGCTACACTGACGGAAGAAGCAAGGTGTAATCTATTCAGTCGATTGCGCAGTTGGATTGATTATGTGTCGAAAATGAGAAAGCAACTAACGAGCAAATCTGGGAGCTTCACTCTTCTTCTTGCCCTGGTTGGGACGATTCTCCTGTTTGCATATTCCGATCGAAGGTTATCGGCCTCCGCAGAATCCTCCATGATCCCGCAAGCCGCAGTCATAGTCACGGGAACCCCGGTTTATCTTCCTCTGGTCGTCCAGGAGTATCCTAAAAATACGATTTTTGGTTATGAATACAGCAGTATTACGACGGGCCATGGGGTCGAATTGATGCGCACGGCCGGGGCAACTTGGGTGGGCCGCGCCGGAATTTGGTGGCCCGATGTGGAGCCGACCAAAGGAACCTATGATTGGAGTCAATTGAGCGGTTTCGAGGCCGAGTTTCAGCTCGCGCGCAGCAAACACATGGAAGTTGTTATAATCGTACGGGGAACTCCAAGTTGGGCG
>JADFRQ010000048.1 GCA_022561215.1 Chloroflexota bacterium
CTTCCATTTGAAAAGTCTCAAGTGCCGCTTGATGAAGCAATTGAGTATTTCAAGAAGAAGGCTTATATCGACAAAGTTAAACTACTCGCCCATCGCCGGAAACCCCATCTTGTGCTTTACCGATTGGGAAATATGAAGGACTACTACCACGGCTACATGGTCCCCAGTTCGAGTTATTTGAAATGGTTTCGTCTGGTGCGCATTGGAGATGGCTTCACATTGTGTTTTCCACGGAGACACCGACCGACGACGTTGAACGATCCGCCGCAGATCCCTCGCCTTTTAAAGACCTTTAGACTCTACGGTGACTGGCTCATAAAACTGGGCATCTCTAGCGTCGGCGCACTGAACGATGCCATCAGCGTGGGTATGTCCAGAAAAGTGGTGCTTGTTTCCGAGGCCCTGCATGATCGGCAGATTACGGAGATCGCAGCCCAAATCTATGCGCGCAAGGAAGATATACGCGTTGTGCTAATCGCGGGGCCTTCTTCTTCCGGAAAAACGACTTTTTCAAAACGTCTTTCAATTCAATTGTTGGCTCTGGGCCTCTCGCCGGTTCCAATTGAACTGGATAATTATTTTGTCGATCGCGAGAAGACACCTAAGGATGAGGCCGGGGAATATGATTTCGAATCGATCGATGCATTGGATCTCGAGCGCCTAAATAACGACCTTCTTCTTCTTATCCAAGGGAAAAAGGTGCAGCTGCCATCCTATGATTTCCGCACCGGACTGCAAGGAAAAGGGAGCCAGGTCCAACTTAGGGAAGGCGAAATTCTCATACTTGAAGGCCTGCATGGGCTAAATCCTGAACTAGCCCGTGAAGTAGATCAAATACAAACTTTCCGCATCTATGCTTCCGCACTTACGCAGCTAAACCTCGACCGCTTCAATCGCGTTTCAACGACAGATACTCGCCTGCTGCGAAGGATAGTGCGCGATGCCAGGCACCGCGGCTACAGCGCCGCGGATACGATCCGCCGTTGGGAATCGGTTCGCCGAGGCGAAAAGCGCTACATTTTCCCGTACCAGGTAAATGCAGATGTTATGTTCAATTCTGCGTTAGTCTATGAGGGTTCTGCTCTCGCCCCGCTGGCTGAGCCACTCCTGAGGCAAGTCCCATATCGATCGAATGAGCATATTGAGGCCAAGCGTTTGCTAACATTCCTGGAGTGGCTGTTGCCGATCGATACAGACTTGATCCCCGACGATTCGATCCTGCGTGAATTTATAGGCGGCTCGATCCTCAAAGAATTTACCGCATGGCGTAGACCGTAAAGGATCCCGCAGCTATCTGCGCGGGATCCCCATCGGATGAGGACCCTCCGCGGGAATCCTGCAGCGGGGGTTGCTCCCTCAGAACACGGCTGCGATGCATCACCGCAGCAATCTAGACCGTGCTAAGCTATGTCGCAGCGGGCTACGGCATATGCTGGTTTCTTTCCGTCAATTCCCAGGCAACCTTTTACCTATGGCTTTCTCGTAGAACACGTATCCCAATTCAATTATCTTCGGTTGGCGAAAGAGCATATCTTCTCATCGTCTGCCGCTTCCCAACTTGCACGGCGCCTTCATATGCACAAACTCCATCGCAGGCCCTGTTCTCTGAGATCGCAGGAACCAGAATAATGGACTATGCTTATTTGGATAACGAATGGCGATAGTCCTCTTCCTGGAAGGTAGCAATGGGTCAAGGCGAGCAGGTTTTTCCATCTCGCAAATAATTCTAAGTTGGATACGATGGCAAATTTGGTTGGCCAAAAATTAGGTCACTATCAAATTCTCGAGGTGGTTGGCCAGGGAGGGATGGCAACCGTCTATCGTGCGTATGATTCAAAAGCCGATCGCGATGTTGCCATCAAAGTTCTCTCACCTTATGTGGCTCAGGAGCCAAAATTCAAAGCGCGCTTTATTCAAGAAGTAAAAGTTCTCATAGAGCTGCGTCATCCCAATATTGTTTCTGTGCTGGATTACGGTGAAGAGGGCGCCTATGCCTACATCGTGATGCCTTATATGACCGCGGGAACATTGGCGCAAAGGCTGAACAAAGGCCCGCTTCCCCTCAGCGTAGCAAATGAAGTCCTCCAGCAATTGGCAGGTGCCATGGACTATGCCCACTCCCGGAAGGTTATTCACAGAGACATCAAACCCTCCAATATTCTGATTGATGCCGGGGGACGGGCGATGATTACGGACTTTGGTTTTGCGCGCGTTGCCGATAAGTCTTTGAGTATCACGGGGTCTGGCTTGATCGGTACGCCAGCCTACATGTCCCCCGAGCAATGTCGCGGTGAGGAGGCCACGCCGCTATCCGATCAATATGCATTTGGCGTTGTGCTCTACCAAATGGTGACGGGGAGCCTGCCTTTCGAAGCGGAGACCCCGCTTGGTGTGGTCATCATGCATGCCACGGAGCCGCTTCCGCCACCTCGCGAGGTATACCCGGAATTACCCCAGCGCGTCGAAGCCGTGATTATCAGGGCCCTGGAGAAGAAACCGGAAGAGCGCTATCCTTCCATGCTTGCATTAAAGGAAGCATTCCATTTGGCGGTCTCGGGAAAAGCCGGTTCGATTGGCCAGACCGTTTATGACCAGCCAACTGCGGTATTTGATGGCTTTGCTGCGCGATGGGCGAAGTTCAGGATAAAACTGCGCGGGGCACGGAGGCCGTCAATCATCATCATTCTAGCATTGCTCGTCGCAGGCTTTTTCGGCTATTATCGCCTTGCTGCGGATGGTGGCGGATCGCAGAATCAAACGCTCACTGCCACTCCTTCATCTACCGAATTATCGGCCGATTTGTTGGCCACAATCGATGCACTCAATACGGCGAATGCACCTGTGGAGGGAACATTGCTTGCGCCGGGTGAAATCGAGACGTTGGTCGCCGGGACGATGTCTGTGTTGATCTCCGCAGCCGAGACTACCACGGCGGATGTGACCGCGACGCCGGAGAATACAGCGACGCCGACAATTCAGGTTTTACCCGCGACTTCAACACCCATCCGCTCCCCAACGCCCCTTCCATCAACAACAACGGCGACTGCCGAATTTTCTACAGAAACATCGACGCCGACAATTTCGAAGACACCACGGTGCAAGGGACCTGATCATCCCCAATTTCCGTGCACACCAACACCCGGCGCGCCAACAATCACTCCTACCGCAACAGAGCTCTCATCATAATTTCCTTGAGCAAGAAAAAATACATTGCAGCGTTGTTTGATCTTTGACTTGCGTCCTGTTTCGCTTTCACTTCTTCTCCATCGCACCCATCCATTTTTTCGTCCCATTGCCACGAAATCTTTGTGTCTTGGACGGATGAAGTATCTGAATAACGATCGAAATGGAATAAGGCGCAGTGCAGAAGTCTAGTCCTTGCATTCAATTCGGGCCTATGAAACGCCAGCCTCCTATCTGAGCTCCAGCTGGCAACTGTCACTCTATGCAATCGAAGTTTATCCGTTGATGATGGAAATTGAGTCAGTACCACGAGTTAATTGATAATCAGAATCAGCCTAGGCACTGGCGCCAAGGGAGGCTGCAGGTGATGGGTCGTCATTCGTAGCCGAGGCGCAGCGGAGGCCTGTCAAAGAGCGAAAGGATTTCATCCCGCATGGGCAAGAATATTTTCATTGGAAAATGAGATTCTTCGTCGCTTCATCTTATGAAGCGCGTTTGCCGCCAAGAATGAACTTGTTCCATCACTCTTATCTTGACTCGGTACCAGGGGGATCTTTGATTTTTGTCTCCGCGGAATCCAGTATCCCTTCCTCTATTTCGGTATCTTCCCAAGTTCGAGGATCTTCGCGCGGCTCAAGGTGGGTAAATATTGTACAAAGCGGCACCGCGTCATGGATTTCGCCTTCGATCGCCTCCAGCAGGTCATGCCCTCTCTTTACCGACCAATCTCCCGGGGTGATAACGTGCACTGTCACAAAACTGTGTGCGCCCGCCTGCCTCGTGCGCAGGGCGTGAAAATCAATTCCTTGCTCTCTGTAACGATTTAAAATTGCACCTATTGCTTGAATTTGCGATTCGGGAAGCGAGGAATCCATTAACCCCTGGACGGAACGACGAATAAGCTGGAAACTTGTCCGACTAATTTTTACGGCAACAGCAAGCGCGATTAACGAATCCAACGGCTGCCAATTCGTTATCGCAAATGCTCCAAGGCCCACCAGAATGCCCATCGAAGTCCAAACATCAGACATAAGGTGTTCACCATTTGCCTCGAGCGCGATCGAGCGATTTTCGCGGCCCACGCGCAGCAGTAGCCCGGCAACAAAAAAGTTGAGCAATGAAGCGCCAAGCGCAAAAGCTAAGCCGAGAGGGATGTTGGCTATGGGTTCCGGCTTAAGCAGGCGGTTGAGAGCGGTGACGATAATGCTTACAGCAGCGATTCCGATTAATATCCCTTCAAAAAGGCTTGAAAAATACTCTGCCTTTCCGTGGCCAAACGTGTGTTCTTTATCTGGCGGTTTCGAAGATTCGCGTAACACTCGCACTGCGAGCAGCGCCGCAGTCAGATTGACCACCGATTCCAGCGCATCCGAGAGGATTCCAACGGATCGAGTCAAACCAAATGCAATGCCCTTGATTGCCATTGTTGCAACGGCAACACCAACAGAGAGCCAGGCATAACGCACAAGGGAGGGGGCTCTTTTAGTTTGCATGCGGCAATTCTACCATCGGGAGAAAACAACCTTCCTCTTCATTCTTTCGGGCATCATTTGATCATTATTCGATCAACAAGCAAAGCGCATTATGTCTATCTTGGCAAGCAAAAGCCCGAGTCATTTAACTCGGGCTTCTATTCGGGGAAAGGGCGCTATTTATTGCGTCGAAATTCCCTTCGATTGGATCATCATAAAGGCGCCCATTGCGCGGGTAAGTGGGGCGTTGGGACAAGCCTTGAGGGTTTGATCCGTCTCGCATGCCTGGTAAATGCCTGCGGCATAGGCTGCTTCTACCCAGCCAGCGTACCATTCACTTGTCGCCACGTCGGAGAAAATCCCAGTGGCGCTTGGCGGCAGATAGTCGGCTCCGTTCAGAATGCGCAGGTAGAACACGGCACCTTCTGCCATGGAGTGTTGCTGAAGTGGGCAAAAGACAAGTGGATCCGTACCGCATCCGGCCGTATATCCATCGGACCACAACCCATCTGCCCATTTCGAAAACCACTCGGCAAGCGGGACATCAGCAAAAACCATTTGTTTTGGCTGAGGGGGCAAATAGGTCGCGCCCCATATCCCACGTTCGACAAAAACGGCACTTTCCGCTCGGGTCATCGTCTGCTCAGGGCAGTACATCAGTGGCGTGGTGCTGCACCCGGCGACATAACCTTGCTGGTATAGGGTTTCAATGTATTGGTAGGCCCAATGGTCGCTGGGAACATCGACGAATGTGGTGCTTGGAGCCCCTCCCTGCAACAGGCTGACCAACTCAAATTGGTCAGGTACCACGCCTTTGACATCCTTGAAATAGCATGAAGCATGGTTGGGATTGCCGTTGTCGTTGAAATGGCAAAATAGAGCGCCGTCATTGGCATTTTGTGTGGAGGTGTAAACGGATGCCATCCACGGCCAATCATTCTCCTGATCGCGAATGCTAGCCCCACCGAGGCCGCTTACGAATACGAAAGATTTGCCTTTTTCCAATTGCAGCGTGGAAGATTGGTTGACGACGGTTTGGTTTTTAAAGCTGGACATCAAGTAGGTGCGCGAATAAGAGTGTTCATGCCCTGTAGCAACGATGGCGCCCCAATCGCGACAAGCCTCGTAAACTCCCCATCCAGTTGCATCGCTTTTTCCCCCAGCCTGCATCTTATGCATGTTCTTATGCCAGGAGCAAATGCGCCAAATACTGTCGTCATTGCTAAAAGTTTGGTTGATAAATTCAACGTGCTTGGAGCCTGATACCCCCACGCCGGAGAGGACAAAAGAAAATCCTTTGTAAGTACAGGCGGAGTTGACCCCATAATCGCCTGAGCATGTTGCGTCGGGTATTAAATTTAGACGCTTGGTAAGGACCTGTTGATAACGATCCCAATTTCCATCATCATGATTTCCGACAGAAGCAAAATAAGGAAAGGCAGGGCCAAGAATATCGGTGATCATTTGATCCCAATCATCAACCTTGCTGCTGTACGCAAGATCGCCCTGATGAAGAACCATATCCGCGCCTTCGGACTTAATCAGGTTGAGGACGGCTTTGGCATCACTCCCCATGCCTTGATCTCCGATAAATGCGATTGTGAAATTTGGCGGGGGAGTCTGGGCAAATGGAGCTGCCGCCGCGCTTATCTGGCTGCCCGGTGCTGCGAAAATAAGTGCGCTGATGATTAAAAGGCTGGAAATGAAAAAGAAAATTTGAAACCGCCCGGGTTTGGGCGCCATCGAGTTATTTTTCCTAGTGTTATCCATTACGTTTACCTCCGGCAAGAGACCCAAATTGTGACTTGGGGAATAAACTCATTGTATTAAATGGGCGCGTGCAGTTGAGGGGTACGGTGGTACTTGAACGAGGGGTACGAAGGTCATGGGAAATGATGAGCGATATTTTTGGTCTGAAATTCATTAGGCACGTATGCACTGCTCTGGAGAGCCGAAGCTCTGCTTCGGCCGCGCAATCAGAGCTTGCGCACTCCAGATTGGTTCTTCTTTGAAGTTCAACCGCCCAAGGGAGCAGGGCGTGCGCCCATCCATATTAGGCTTATTCTGCGACATTCCTATGGAGATATCCGGATTTTGGTCCGAAGACCTTTAGGTGCGTATGCATTGCTCTGGAGAGCCGAAGCTCTGTTTCGGCCGCGCAATCAGAGCTTGCGCACTCCAAATTGGTTCTTCCTTAAAGTTCAACCTCCCATGCCTAAGGGGCCGCCAAGTTTGTCACGCTACTTAGCAGAGAGCCCTTTTGCCTGGACCATCATAAAAGCACCCATGGCTCGGGTAAGCGGTGCTGTGGGACAGGCTCGCAAGTCGGGTGCGGTTTGGCATGCGGGGAAAATTTCGGCGCTATAAGCGGCCTCTACCCAGGGGGCATACCATTCTGATAGTGATACATCCGCGAAAATTCCTGATGGGCTAGGCGGCGTGAAGGTAGGCCCGTTGAGCATGCGTAAGTAGAATACAGCGCCTTCCGCCATGCTGTGTTCTTGAAGCGGGCAATAAATTAAGGGATCGGTACCGCAGCCAGCGCTATAGCCATCTTTCCAGATACCATCGGCCCAGTTTGAGAACCATTCCCAAGGGGCTACGTCGGCGAAGATTTGCAGCGTTGGCTGCGCCGGAATATAGTCCGCTCCCCAAATCCCGCGCTCGATGAACACTGCGCTCTCTGCCCTGGTCATCGTTTGATCGGGACAGTACATCAAGGGTTCGCTGCTGCATCCCGAAACGTAGCCTTGCTGGTAGATTGTTTCGATATAATCGTACGCCCAGTGATCGTTGGGAACATCGACGAAGGAGCCAACACCCAGCTCACCGCCATCCGCACAAACTATTAAATCTGATCCGGCAATATCTGCCCAATCGTAGAGATAATATTGCGATCCAGGGTCATCATGGATCACTGCAAATCCATTCGGAAAACCAGGTGCTGCTAACGCGCTGACATCAAGTCCATCCGTGCCACTTGATTCTTTTGCGCTGAAGGTTTTGCGGAAACTATTGCTGCCCTTGCGATCATATACTTTGAAGGTTGAATTTCCTTGGCTGGAAAGAACCAGGTAGCCATCCCCGTTTGCGCATGCATAAAGTGCAAGTCCCTCGCGATCACCGCCAATGCCATCAGCGGAAGCAAAGAAGCCAAGTCGATTTAGATTTTCGCTGTCTGGATCCGCTTGGTATTTATGAATGCCTTTGCCTTCCTCGGCGAAATAGACAAAGCCTAGCTGGTCGTCAGCGACGAATCCCTCGGCGACGCCAATACTCACATCTTTTATTTCCCGCACTTCGGTGACTGTGATCTGACCCCCTGAACCGGAGATCAGGTATTGACGGATATTTCCGCTGCCTTTCGGTTTGTCAAAGGCATACACCGAGCCATCGGATGGGCGCTGATAAAGAGTGAAGCCGTAGCTATTGGAGGCGATATCGTTGCCTGAACTTTTGGGACCGGCAAGTATGCTAAGAGGATCAGAACCATTGTGATTGGGGTTTATGCGCAGGACGGCAAGTTTTCCGACTTCCCTCAAATTCGCCGCAACAATGTCAATGCTTTCGTTGCCAAATTTGAATCCCTTGCGCACGTCGATGTTGTTGAGCCTTGTGTTGAAATTTATGTGCTGCAGCTGATTCCCACTAAAATCGAAAACGTAGATCCCGGCATCCTTATCGGATAGGAACATAAGACTGCGAGATGGATCAGTGGGGTGGATCCAGATCGCAGGATCATCCGCTTTGCTGCCGCCCTTCAGTGGGCCAAGCTTTGGCTGAACGGATCCACTTGGCTCGGCGGAGACGATAGCTCGACCTCCGAACAGTTGTGGACTTATCAACGACAAAATGAGGATCGCGGCGAGGCCAAACATGTGTATCGAAGATCGACGATCAGAAAGGCGCGAATAGTATGAATTGGATGACCTGAGACTAGAGATAAAACGCATGATAAAGTCCTCCGATAATTGCCGTGATAGGTTGGTGTGGATGCTCGAAATTAATCTTTTGTTCCAAGGATTTACCCTCCGGCAGGGTAAAGCTCTCGATTAGTACTAGGCTCATTTTAGAGACAACCTACCGTTTCCAGAGGAGTACGCAGGTACTTTGGAGGGAGTACGAAGGTCCTTGGGGGGGGGAGTGCCGAAGATTAACGCTTGGCGCAGGAAGCACGAGATGGATTGTTTTTGGAGTGCGAAAGCTCTGCTTTCGCAGCCGAAGCAGAGCTTCGGCACTCCAGATCGTTATTTGTCGGCGAAGACCAATGCACTCCGGAGAGGGTCTGGAGTGACGAAGCTTTGGCTGCTGCAGTTGATAATGAATCCAGTAGGGGCGTTCAATTGAATGCCCCTACTCAATTACGCTAGAGCCAGATCAGTTCCCAAAGAGCCAATCCGTCCAGCCAAGATTTTTCCCAGGGTTGGAAGTCGAGGGGGTGGGAAAGTTTGTGCCATAGAAGTGATTGATCACAAAAGGCTGCCAGGTATCATCACCTTTGGCGGGGAAATTTGCCTGATCGTGCAGCCAGGTGACGGCTCTCAGGAGCGCTTGATCTTCCCAGTTCCAGACGTCATAACCTGCCTGGTACAAGATAATCGCCTGCGCTAGTGCTCCCTGCAATCCTTCCCATACATAGCCTTCTTTCGGCGGAGGCCACGAAAATCCACCTCCTCGGCGCTGGTCATCAGGCAATACTCCGCCAATGGGTTTCCCATTCTTGGTGCAGCCTTTCGGATTGATGCCCACCGGTTTACTGGAATTGCATTGCCAATCCAGACTTCCGTATTTGAACCCTGAATACGAAGCACGATCGCCGAGCCAGCCTTTGAAAACTTGCGCTGTGCGCTCAAGTTCTGCTTTATCGCCCAGATAAACGGCCACGGCGGCTCGGCTCCCTCCGGCGTGCGTCCCCCAGTTGTTGGGGCGATCCTCATGCGTCGAGACTAATGTTTTTCCAGACAAGTCCTCGGTGAGCGTCCTGCGCAGCCACGGACGAAATTGCTTGTTGTCGAATGCGGGATCGTAATTCTTTAAGTCAATCAAATCGGCGGCAATCACATAAGCGACCAATTCTCGACCCAATGCCAATGTGCGCCCGCCCAACTCAGTGTCGATCGCTTGTCCCAATTGCGAGCGCACTTCCGTTCGGTAGCTCTCGGTCCCCGTTCTGGCGAAAACGAGTGCTTTGGCAAGGACTGTAGTGTTGTTCTTCTGATCCTGGTCACTCAGATTTGGTGTTCCCGCGGATGAATCGGCCTCGGATTTAAGATTTTTCCAAGCAGATCCTGAAGTTGGCAGTGCCATAAGTTCTGCATTCGATATAAGGATCCCGTCCCCGGGAACTGGGGTTGGCGGGGGAGTGGGTGTTGGAATGATAATCAACCCACCTTTTGCTTTGTTCATCATACAGGCGGCTTCCGCACGCGTGAGACCGTCGAGAGGACGGAAGAGAGTGTCGCCACGATCATGTACGTCCTCGCATACCTGCAACAGTTCATCAGCGAAGGCTGCAGAAACCCACCTGCTATACCATGGTGCACTCGCGCCAACGGGGACATCATCGTAGATTTGGGTTTTAGGATCCGGTGGTGAAAAGTCTTTGCCGTGGATGACGCGCTCGAAAAAAACCGCGGCCTCAGCACGCGTATGCTGCTGGAGGGGACAAAAAATCAATGGATTTGTCCCGCAACCTGCCGTATAGCCATCATTCCAAAGGCCGGTGGCCCATTTGGCAAACCATTCTGTCAGCGGCACATCCCCAAAAATAGCCTGTGTTGGCTGTGGGGGGATGTAATCCGCACCCCAAATCCCACGCTCAACGAATACGGCTCCTTCACCACGGCTCATATTGTTCTCGGGACAATACATCATCGGCTCGGTACTGCATCCGGAAATGTACCCGTTTTGGTAAAGGGCTTCGATGTAATCATGTGCCCAATAATCAGCAGGGACATCGACGAATGTAGATTCGACGAATGCGGCAGATTGCTTGACGCCATCTAAGGCGCCCGTTTTGGCAATCGCCGCGGTCGAGAACAAAAACAGCGTTCCCAAAGCTATAACAAGGCCAATCACGTTATTCCGGGTCATTAAAGCCTCCGTAGATATCGATCGATTGTTGATGATGAGGTCGCTCTGATCCTGAGAAATAAGGGGTTGTTCGAATCGAAAACTTCAGGTGGCGAGCGACTAGCTCCGGCTGTAAAGGACAAGTGGCTATCAGGATTAGATTGATCTCCTGAAAACATCTGTCTCGAGAGTCAGTATAGGCGTCACGCTGGGAAGAGAAGACGGTACCCTGGTCCCGAGATGGGGGGTACGTATGTACTTGTGGAATTTTCTTGCGCATAATTTCGCGGGAACCATTGATCAGCTTACGGCGTCCTGAGGAAGAGTGAGTTAATACGGAGGAATATTGTGAAGAAATTGAAATTCGCTTTTCTGGTCCTGATAGGCATTCTGTTGTTGTCGTGGTCGAAGCAGAGGATTTCACCTGGATCCGACCATCCTGAATTTGAAGGTAGGCAAGATGTCAAAATTAAATCGGCAACCCTGCTAGTTATCGAGAGCTTCCCGATGAGGGCATCACTTGCTTTGAGGGGAGAACTACCTTCGGCGTGTCATGCATTGGTCTGGGAAGTCAACGGGCCAAATGAAAAAAATATCATTGAAGTCACGACCTATGCAGAATCGCAAGGCGAGAAGATCTGCATCCAGCTTTTGGCGCCGTTTGAGGTGAAAATCCCGCTGGGAAATTTTATGGAGTTAGGTTTCTCGGTGAGGTTAAATGGGGAAAACATTGGTGATCTGTAAGTTTGAATAAAGTGCATCGCACTCTGGAAGTGCGTTGCACCTCGTAATTCAAAATGCAGCGCAGTGGCATACGTGGATCGTCCATGTGTGGTTGGAATTTTGGAGCGGGGTTGTCCTAAAAGGGCGCTAATTATGCGCCAGATGGCCTTAATCTGGCATTTTCTAATTATAGTTTTCAAGTTGCTCCAGGTGAACAGGCAACCGGCCGGTTGCCCATACGACTTGTAGCTGAATGAATTCCAGAGCTCTCTGTATCTTCATAGGCAGCCCTGCTCCAAATTCACGATGAAACCGAGGGGCGTGGATCCTCGTCCCAACAATTGGATGGCTGACATCGATGAAAACAATGGACGTTGCGCTGGACTTTTAGACAGTCAAGCTGATAGAAGCGAGTGGCACAAGTCCAACGCAAGAGCGCTTTGAGAACCCCGAAAGTTGATCGTCTGTTTCGTTATTGGTGGTTGAGTTAATGGGTCAAAATCTGGGACAGGAAAAGCTTTGTACGATCCTCTTTGGGATGTTCGAATATCTCATCCGGGGTGCCGCTTTCGACGACAAGCCCCTCATCGAAAAAGAACATGCGATCGGCGACGGCTCTGGCGAATCCCATTTCATGCGTGATAACAAGCATCGTCATCCCTGAATTCGCTAAAGAGATCATGACATCAAGCACTTCCTTGATCATTTCTGGATCAAGAGCAGACGTTGGCTCGTCGAAGAGCATTATTTTCGGTTCCATCGCAAGCGCCCGCGTGATGGCGACGCGTTGCTGCTGCCCGCCGGAAAGCTGCGCGGGGAATTTATCGGCTTGTTCCGGACAGCCCACACGGATCAGCAGCTTCATGGCGATTTCATCCGCCTCTTCTTTCGGGATTTTCTTGACCCAAATTGGAGCCAGGGTGATGTTTTGGCGAACGGTGAGATGAGGGAAAAGGTTGAACGATTGGAAGACCATGCCAATCTCGCTTCGAATTGCAGCGATGTTGCGAACATCGTGGGTTAGTTCGATATTGTCTACAATGATCTGACCACGCTGATGTTCTTCGAGGCGGTTGATTGTGCGAATAAAGGTAGACTTCCCGGATCCTGACGGACCGAAGATAACGATTACTTCGCCTCTATCGATCTCCATATTGATCCCGCGCAGCGCGTGGAAATCATCAAACCACTTATGTACGTCTCGACATATGATAATTGGATCGCTCATACCATCTCCTTGTTATCTTTCACCCACACCAAGCGCGGCTTCAAGTTGCCGGCTTGAGTAAGACATGATCGAACTCAAAATCCAGTAAACCCCGGCCATAAAGATATA
The DNA here is from genome assembly GCA_022561215.1 of Chloroflexota bacterium. Classification (GTDB taxonomy): domain Bacteria; phylum Chloroflexota; class Anaerolineae; order Anaerolineales; family E44-bin32; genus JADFRQ01. Next base: position 12,787 of record JADFRQ010000048.1, read on the forward strand.
AACTTCTGCTTGCAAGCGAATAAATTCCGGATCCGAATTAATGATTGCTTTTCCAATCCCGAGAAGTTCATTTATACCAAGAATCAATACGAGGGTCGTGTCTTTGAATAGCGAAATGAATTGCCCGACAAGCGCAGGTATGACGGCCCGAATGGCCTGTGGCATTACGATAAGGCCAGTGATTAACACATTATTCATCCCGACTGCCTTTGCAGCTTCAATCTGACCCAGGGCAACCGCCTGCAACCCTCCGCGCAGATTTTCAGCGGTATAGGCCGCGCTGAAAAGCGTCATTCCAATCAGCGCCCGGAACAAGCGATCGAGGCGCGATTCTACCGGGAGAAAGAGCTGGATAATGACGGAAAACATAAACAGGATGGTAATCAGTGGCACACCGCGTACGGTTTCAATGAACACTACACAAAAGCCTTTTACTACCGGTAAGCTTGAGCGGCGCCCTAGCGCGAGAAAGATAGCAATGGGAATGGAGAGTGTTATCCCTCCTCCCGCCAGAAGGAGCGTAACAAGCAAGCCGCCCCACAACGTAGTGGAGATCTCTGGAAGGAACGCGCTCCCTCGAAAGCCAGGCAAAATTACGAGGACAATCAGAAGTCCCGCCACAATCCAACCAATTGCAATGTACCTTCCGCGTAGCACTTCAAACCGTCGAAGGGCAAAGCCACCAAGAACAAGAAAAAGGTTTAGAAATAGCAAGGCGCGGTTTGCGGGGGAAAGAATTTCAGACTGAACAGGAAGAAGCGCCAAAATTCCGAAAAATGCTCCCACAGATAATGCAAATGGCCGCACAAGTTTTCCCCAGATACCCCAGCTCATCCCCATCAATAGGGAAACCATCGCGGTACTGAGGAAGACGCGCCAGAGCTGATCCCGAGGGAACTGGCCCACCAGGTAAAGAATTGGAAAATTGACGACCGGACGCCAATCCGCAATATTAAATACCCAGTTGAATATCGCGGTGACAACGAAATAACCAATAAATAGGGTCAAAAGCGACAGGATCGAGTTGTACCAGTTGTTAAACAGGTTTCTACGGATCCATACTATCGGGCCTGGAGACGTAGGTGCTGTGAGATTTTCAACAGGTGCGGTCATCTTATCGCTCAACGAATTGAATTCTTCGATTGTAAATATTGAGCACGAATGAGGTCATTAAACTTAAGAAAAGATACGTCGCCATCGTCATGAAAAAGACTGGGATTACCCGACCTGCCTGGTTGATCGTAATTCTTGCCACGCTGAATAAATCTTGATACCCGATCAGCAAGGCCAGACTGGAATTTTTGGTTAAATTTAAAAATTGACTAATTAATGGGGGGATGATGACACGTAATGCCTGGGGCATAATAACAAGCGCAATCACTTGCATGTAAGATAATCCCACGGCGCGTGCCGCGTCCAATTGCCCTCGATTTACGGCTTGCATCCCGGAACGGACAACTTCAGCGATAAACCCTGCTGTATACGTGACCAAGGCAATCAGCAAAGCAGCAAATTCAGGTGTAAACCGCAAACCTCCCTGGAAATTAAAACCCTCCAAATAGGGTGTGTTTATTTGCAATGGATTTCCAGGCACAAGGATCCATCCCAACAAAGGAACAAAAATCAGGATGAGCAGGCTAACCCCGCCAAAATAGGTTGCTTTTCCCGTTCTCTCACGCCGTCTGCGCAGCACAATCCATGTAATGATGGCAACCAATAGTCCAACGAGGACATAAATCGACCATGCGCGCCCACTCTCCGTGAATGCTGGCCACGTAAAGTAAATGCCACGGGCACTCAGGTAGATTGGCCCGGGCAATATGATCGCTTCGCTCACTGGGGGTAACGTGCTAAAGATTGGGAAATACCAAATAAAGAGAAGGACCAGAAGAGGGATATTGCGATGAATTTCAATATAGATGAGAGCGAGACGGCTAATTAACCAATTTGTTGAAAGGCGTGCCAATCCGATAATCGTACCCAGGATTGTGGCCAGGACGATCCCGATACTGGAAACGAGTAGCGTTTTCACGAGACCTACAATAAATGCATAACCAAACGAGCGTGAGGGATCGTAAGGGATGATCGGGTCGCTGATAGGGAAAGCAGCGGGAAGTTTCAGAAATCGGAACGTGAGGTCGAGACCGCGCGCTTCTGCCGCGATCCTGAAATTGGAGACAACCCACGCAATAAATCCGATAATGGCTAAGGCTGATACGATTTGAGCAGACGCACGAAGTACGCGCTCATCACGCCAAATGGGAACTTCGCCGAGCGTTCTCCGCGAGGGGGAAGGGGTTTCTAAATTCATACGAGAAAGTGCATGAAATTAATACAGCCCGCCCGTGAGAGCGGGCTGTATTAGAGTTTTAAAAACCCTACTACTTGATTGGCGGGGCGTAAATCTGGCCGCCGTTGGTCCAATGCTCGTTGGCACCGCGAGGCAAAGTAAATGCGATCCCATTGGGACCCATGTAACGGTTGTAAATCTCACCGTAGTTGCCCACAGCTTTGATTGCGTTCGCCAGGGCATCCTTTTCAAGTCCGAGATCGGAGTAGCCCCAATCCGCGCCATCACCGAGCAAATCGATGACCTTCGGGTTATCGGAGGACATCATTTCGTCGACGTTGTCCATTGTTACTCCTAACAACTCGGCGTGGATCAGCCCAAACATGACGATCTTGACGATATCGAGCCATTGGTCATCGCCATGCGGCACTGCCGGTGTGAGCGGTTCCTTGGAGATTATCATCGGGAGGATGACATGGGCGTCGGGATCGGCAAAGCCCTCTTTCACAGCGGCTAACTGGGATCGATCGCTGGTGGTGACGTCACAGCGGTTCCCTTCTTCATAGGCCCCGTAAACAGAGGCGGTATCTTCAAAAATAACAGCCTCAAATTCTACACCATGGAAGGCCAGATCGGCAGCGAGGTTTTTCTCAGTGGTTGTGCCGCTGGTGACGCAAACACTGGCGCCGTCCATATCTTCCTGGGTCTCAATGCCGCTATCCTTGCGCACCATGTAGCCCTGGCCATCATAGAACATGATGATGGTGAAGTTACCCCAGGAGGCGTCACGGCTAGAGGTCCAGGTCACATTTCTGGACAGGATGTCGACTTCGCCCGATTGAAGCACGGGACCGCGGTCGGAAGCGGGAATGGGCACGATCTCGATCGCGTTCATATCCCCAAGGACGGCGGCTGCAACTGCTCGGCAGAGATCAATATCAAAACCGAGGTTGTTGCCGGCATCATCGAGATAACCAAATCCGAGCAAGTCCGTTCGCCCGGCACATATAACCTTGCCGCGATCCTTCACCCGCGAAAGGATTGCCCCGCGAGTAAATCCCTCGGCTTCGCCATCTTGGGGCTCGGACGTCGCGGCTGCACAAGCCGAGAGGACAAGGCCCAAAAGAACGAATAGAGTAAAAAGGTATAGGGTGTTGCGCTTCATCTTTCCTCCTTCAGAACGATTCACACAATTTAATCGGTCAAATATCATACTAGGAAAAATTCTAGAATTGCACCTCCTTTAATTGTGAAATAGATTAATAAGTCCATCCAAGAGATTGAACTGTTCTTACAAAGCGTGGACAATACTTACGCGTACCAACGTAAATGAATATTACAGTAATAGGATCGCAATCGTGTGGAGAATGTAACTATGTAATCCTATTTTATTGCTGGCGATTCGTCAAGAGTTATTACTTGTGAGGCAAGCTCACAGGATGAAAAATTAAGGCTTCCGGAGGTAATAATTTGGTCTCCAGGATGGCTAGCCCGACGCGGATCCACTTTCGAGTGACGCCATTGCATGGTAATCTAGTGCGTATTTAACCATAGTGCGGCAGAAAAAATTTTGCGCTTAGCGGATACAAGCGCAGGCACGAGTGTTTGTTTATGGCAGGTTTGGTCGGGATCACATTAGATCACTATGAGTTGGTTGAAGAAGTGGGTCGCGGTGGAATGGCGACGGTTTGCCGTGCCATCGATACAAACACCGGACAGGTCGTCGCCGTCAAAGTCCTTTCCCCCACAATTTCTGGCGACGATCGCTTCGTAAAACGCTTCAAGCGTGAAGGCTCCCTGCTCACCGGGTTGGACCATCCAAATATCGTCCCCGTAATCGACTATGGCGAAAGCAAAGGCATGGTGTACATGGTATTGCCTTTCGTCGAGGGTGAGACTCTGCAAGCCAGAATGGAGAATAAAAAAGTCCGCCGTAGTCGAGAGCGCGAGCGGTGGATCCTGCAGCTCACGGATGCTCTGCAATTTGCGCATGGACATGGGATCATTCATCGCGATGTTAAACCTTCGAATGTGCTTATCGATAAGTCTGGCAATGCGCTGCTCACGGATTTCGGATTAGCACGCGAAGTAGCGGGATCGAATACACTCACGGGGTCAATGCTGCTGGGAACCCCCGCCTATATGGCTCCAGAGCAAGGTCGTGGTGATGCCGTAGATGCGCGCTCAGATCAGTATGCGTTGGGGGTGATCATTTATCAGCTGGTTACCGGTCGTCTTCCGTTTGAGGCCGATTCCCCCATGGGCACCGTTTTAAAACATATCCAGGATCCCGTTCCCAGGCCTAGTCGATTCGTTCGCAATATTTCTCCTGCGCTTGAGCGCGTAATCCTCAAATGTTTGGCGAAAGATCCCGAATATCGATATCCATCCGTGGGGGCCTTTTATCAGGCGTATCGTGCCGCGCGTGAGGGTGCTTCCGTGTCTGAATTAGCATTGGAAACGCTCGCTATCCCTGTGGACTCGGTATTGCGAGAGGATCACCCCTCCTATGATTTATTGCCTATAGATGAAAAAGCAAGTAGTAGATGGCTCCAAGTCCTCGGAGTCGTTGTCGGCATCCCGCTCATTATTATGGCTGCGGTGATCTCCTATCCTTCCGTTTCTAAATTTATGGAATCGCTGCTCCCCTCACAAGCCTTCTCGACTGCCATCCCTCCGCAAGCATCTGTGATTGTACTTGGGCCTAAATCGACCTCGCCACCTTTGACCAATACGCCACAACCCACACCAATTGCGATTAATGATCCGGACTTTTGTGCGCAAGGTCCTGATGTGGAAATATATGCACCTCGCGTCGTAGGCAACAACATCATCTGGGTCATCTTTAATGGAGACGGGCAGGATGTGGATATGGGCTTCGAAATTATCGACTTTCCTGAATCGAATGCCTCTCTGTTGAAAATTGAAGTGGGCAATAAGATCGTGTGGGAGGGGAGTGAAAGCGACCCACATAATATTGTTCTGGGTAAAAATGCTATTCAGCAATTACCATTCTCGCAGTTGACTGAATTCTCCCTGGAATTTGCATTGGCGCCGGCAAATGAGGGCTATCAAATGACCCTCGATTTTGGCTCGGGGTGCAAGATACGTGCGGAATGGTAGAATAAATCTCGTTCTCATTCGCTCCGACGACAACCGATTTATCTTCCTGTTCAAGATTCTAAATCGCCCCGGGAATGGCTGATTATGCGTGATCCCCGCGTCACAAAACATGCTCAAATCTTGGTCGGCTACTCGACCAAGGTGAAGCCCCGTGATCACGTCGCAATTGTCGGTTCTCCACTGGCGGCAGCATTAATAAAGGAAGTATTCCGTGAGGTGCTTAAGGCGGGAGGTTATCCCTATCCGTTCATGGGTCTTGAAATCATGCGCGGCCTCGATGGATTGGATACTATTCTCTTCTCGGAAGGATCCGACGAACAATTAAAGCATGTGTTGCGCACGGATCGGATGATCAAAGAAGAGTTTGAGGTGATGATTACCATCCGCAGCGCAGGGAACACGCGCAGTCTCAGTGATGTCGACCCTGAACGGCAGGTTCTATGGAGCAGGGCTCGTGCAGCGATGAATGAACTTCACGATCAACGTACTACGGATAAAAAACATCGCTGGTGCGCTACCTTATTCCCGACGGAGGCATATGCACAGGATGCGAATATGAACTTGCGCGAGTTTGAAGATTTTGTATATCAAGCCATTTTTGCGGATCAAGACGATCCGATCAAAGCCTGGCAGGCATTGCGTGATCGCCAGCAACGACTGGTGAATTGGATGAAAGGTAAGAAATCTGTCGTTATGCGGGGACCCAATATTGATCTGACCTTGTCCATCGAAGGGAGGAGCTTTATCAATGCCGATGGAACTTTCAACATGCCCAGCGGTGAGATCTTTACGGGGCCGGTAGAAGAATCTGCGAATGGATGGGTAAATTTCACATTTCCCGCAATCCATCTAGGTCGCGAAGTCGATGACGTTAAGCTGCTGTTCGAGAACGGACGGGTGGTCCTGGCAACGGCGAAGAAGAACGAGGAGTTTTTGTTGGCTATGCTCGAATCCGACAGCGGGGCGAATTACCTGGGCGAATGGGCTATTGGAACCAATGATCAAATTAAGCAGTTTGTCAAATCGACCCTTTTCGACGAAAAGATAGGCGGTACCATTCACATGGCGTTGGGCCGCGGATACAAAATAACGGGGTCGAAGAACAAAAGTGCCATTCATTGGGATATGATATGCGATATGCGCCAGGGAGGGGAAATTTTCGTCGATAACCAACTTATCTATCGCTCGGGCAAGTTTCTAATTTAACAACTACAAGGTCTACACACTGTGTCCCAGCTTCATGAACCTCTCGGCCTTCCGAATGCGGGCGCGTAGTGGAGGATGAGAATACAGCAAGAATACGACCCAAGCCTGCGGATCGACCTCCGCCAAATTTTGATTTGCCAAACGCGTCATTGCACTTTTGAAAGCTGCCCCATTTTGGGTTGCATCCAGGGCATAATCATCCGCTAGATTCTCTCTCCACCTTGAAAACGCATTACTTAATGGCATCGTTATCAATCCCAGGAGGCCGAAGAGCAATCCGAGGTATGGCAACCCTGCGGGATCGGATGCGCCGCTAATTTCCAAATAAGATGGAACCCGGGCCAAAATGACCTGGACGATGTAGAAGCTGAGGAAGTTAAACCCAGATTGAAAAAACAACTGTAGGGGAATGTCATTGTGGACCAGGTGCCCCAGCTCATGTGCTAAAACGGTCTCGATTTCATCGGAGGAAAATTTGTCCAGCAGCGTATCGCCGAGTAAAATCCGTCGAGTCTTGCCCATACCGGTCAGGGCGGCATTTGCTGCTTTCGTACGGCGGCTCATATTAAATGTGAATACGCCTTGTACTTTGGCACGCGCATTGTCGGCAAGCATTAGAAGCCTTTGCTCAAGTTCCTGATGTTCTTCTTTCAAAGGTCTGAACTTATAGAAAATTGGCATGATGAGAACCGGAGCCAAAATTGCAAGAATTACGGTGAATAGGCTTAAGCCGAGAGCTGCCCACGCCCACCAGGTCTCAGGAAATGCGCGGATAAGGGCATAGGTCCCGATCAGCAGGGGGGAACCCAGAATCGCAGACAACAAGCCTGCCTTAATGCGATCTATGGTCCAATCTTTGAATGTTTGTGTGGACATATCATAACGATGAGGCAGCGTAAAACCTGCGTAGAATGAAAGTGGAAGGGATATCAAGAGCCACGGAAAACCTACCGCAAAGGCGACAGCAAGTAGCACGATCCACCATGCAAGATCATCCCCAGGGGTAGCTGATTGCACGTACGTGGTGACACGCGCTCCCCAGTTCAGGACTACCCAGAGGCCGATATAAAGTGTACTTAACGCCGTACGAACGGCCCATAACTTTCGCCGAATGCGCGCATAGTCGCGTGCCCGTTCTTGCCTGCCCATGTCGAGCTCTTGAATTTCGTTCTGCATAGGTCAATTCTACACTGGCTGGGAGCGCAGCACGGCAAAAAGTGCGCTGAGCTAGGCTCAGCGCACTAGATTGCAGTGGAATAAAGCGTTAGCCAAAACACAATTGCAATCACGAACGGCCGACTTCGGAGGGGAGGTGCGGCATGAATGGGTTCAAACAATGGAAGCTTAGGACTCCATGCTTGTGTACAGCCCCACTTTATTTCCTGTAGGGTCGGAGAAAACGGCAAACCATCCTACAGTTGGGATTTCCATCTTGGGCATGAGGGTTTTTCCTCCTAATTCTTCTGCCCGCGCCAGGGAGGCATCGATATCGTCTGTGCCCACATACGGAAGAATATCGCCAGGATTTGTATTTTCGTCGCTCGTATCGTTGAAACCGCCACCACGATCGGTTTCCGTTTCAAAGGAAACATACTTCATCTCCTCATTCTCTTCGATCTTCCAGCAGAAGAGATCGGCGTAAAATTTCCCCGATTCTTTCGGATCGTTCGATGAAAATTCGATATGTGCGATGGGATGTTTGGACATGCGTTTCTCCTTAGTAGAGGGTTATAGGTTCGAATATAGCACAAATGTTCTAATATCGTCAAGGGTTCTTCAGCATTGACGGGGACATGAAACCGAGCATAAACTATTCTTCATAATCGTTCACACGATCACCAAATGGGAAAGGATGGCAATGGAGGTTGGCATTAATGGTCTCTGGCTGGCTGAAAATGCGCTCAACCCGCTCGCGTTGCTTCTTATGCGCTGGATGAATTCAACCTTGCCGATTCGCGAGAATTTTAACCTGACGCTATTTCTCCCCGAAAACAGCAAATTGGATGGCACCAAAGATGTGCACACGGTGATCGTGGGATCGAGCAAAAGCCCCTCGGCGCGCTTGCATTATGATCAATGGGCTCTGCCGCGCGCGGCTGCCGATCGTGGCATTGATCTATTGCTGTATGTCGGGCAGCGAGCTCCCCTAAGCTCGACTGTCCCGGTGATGAGCTTTAGTGACGTGCAGCTTCAAGATTCCGCAGCGGGGATTGTGGAAAGAGCGCGCAATACGCTCGGGATGGTGGGAGCGGCTGGAGCAATTGCCATGTTGCGTCCGGATGATTATCCATCCTTGCAAAGTAGAATGGATGGAGCGCATCGTTTGATCCCAATTAGCAGCTGGGTCGATCCAGAATTCCTCGAGCAGGAAGCCGCTAAAATTAATCGCGCCCAAGGTTCTGAGAACTGGCCGGAAGCGTATGTTCTTTGCCATGGGCTAGGCAGCAGTGAACTTTCCTTTTTGTTATCGGCATGGACCTGGGTTGCTTCCGCGCTTGGGGACAGTTATCCTCTCGTCATTCTCGCAGGGAGTAAGTCCTTACGCAATAAGATTCGCGGCGAAGCGCAATTGCTCGGCGTCGAGGAATCAGTCCAACCCCTGGGTGCAATACGTGCGCGGGATCTCCCCATGCTCTACAAAGGCGCCCATGCGCTGATTAATGTCAGCCACCGAGGCTGGGGACAACAGCTGCGTTGGGCTATGGCCAGCGGCGTTCCGATTGCTGGGGTTCGCGATGGCGTGCATGAATCGGTTCTGCATGATGCGGGATATCTTGTCGACCCGGGTGATTCCCGAAAATTAGGGGCGGCATGTATTGGATTGCTTGTGGAAGATAAACTAGCGCAGTTGCTGCGTGAAAAAGGACGCAAAAGGTCCGCTCGTTTCCAAACTGCGCAAGCGCAAGAAAGTTTAGTGCAGGCAATAGTAACGATCTTTAAAGAGCTGTAAACCCCGCGCGTTGGGTAAAGATTTCACGCCGGGCATTGCCACCATAATTTCGGCTAAGCCTGATCAGGATTTGCGAAATTAAAAAGGCGCATGAGGATTAAATTAAAAATTACGCCCGAATGGGTTTTAATAATTCTGGATCGATTGTTTCCATCCCCTGCGGACCAACTTCCTCAAGCTTCAAGTGCAATTGGGCGAGATTATCCCGGATCGCGGCGACATCAATTCCCTGACATTCATCGGGCAGAGGATCAATCCATTGCCTCACGCGTAGGAGCATTTTGAGCGCACCGCGATAATTCGCCCGACCGACATGTAAATAGATGACGGATACTTGAACCAGGGCGCGCAAAAGGTATGCTTGGCTATCTTTCCATGCAACTTCTAAATGTTCGTGCGCCTGGAAATATTCGCCCCGATTTAATAATTTGAGCCCTTCGAGGGCGGATGAGCTCAATTCATCTTGACAATCAGAATGGATTGCCGCTTGATCAGGTACCAGAGCCCATTGCTCGATAATTTGCAGAAGCGACTTCTGAATTTTTCCGCGGCTGACGACGTAATCGGAACCGGCGTCGGAGGCAGCCTGGAGAATATCTTTATCCACATGCGGTCCGAATGCAACGATCGGGATGCGACGCGTAGCTGCCGAGCTTTTAATGACTTGAATCCAACGTTGCCAGGGAATGGACTGGCTGGATGTATCCACCAGGATCATCGCCGGACGTTTTTCAACGAGGTTCTTTATCAGTGCCGCATCGGGTCCTTCGAGTGGTTCTGTGAGCGCCAATTCGCGCGCTGCAGGTTGTCCTTGCGCTCCGATGTCGGAAGCCTTTTCAACGAGTCGAAATTGAAAACCAAGCGATCGGGCAACGTCTTCAAAATGGGGAGTGAAAAAAAGATCATCGGAAAATACCAATAGAACCGATTTGCTTATGGGCATCGCTTAGCTCCGAGTGAGAAGCACATGGGCTTCTTGGTCTGGAATCGATTTGATCATATCCGCGGTAATTCAATCGTTTGCTGTTTCTGATACTTGCCCTTCTTATCCGCGTAGGAAATATTACATTCCTCGTCGGCTTCGAAAAAGATGACCTGGGCAATACCTTCGTTCGCATATATTTTCGCGGGAAGCGGCGTGGTATTCGATATTTCCAATGTCACATAGCCCTCCCACTCCGGCTCAAAAGGTGTCACGTTAACAATAATTCCGCAGCGTGCATATGTTGATTTTCCCACACAAAGTGTAAGCACGCTTCGGGGAACGCGGAAATATTCAACCGTTCGTGCAAGTGCAAATGAATTGGGAGGAATGACACATACATCACCGGTGAAATCGATCATTGACGCGCGATCAAAATTTTTCGGATCGACGATGGCGGAAAATACGTTTGTAAATATTTTAAATTCATTCGCTACGCGGATATCGTAGCCATAGGATGAAACGCCGTAGGAAATTACGCCATCACGAATTTGCTCCTCGACAAACGGTTCAATCATCCGCTGCTTTTTCGCCATATCAATTATCCAGTGATCAGGTTTTAATCCCATATCATAGCTCCTAACGATTTTCTTGGGTGCGCTCAACGTTTGGATCATTTTTGACTGCAATGGATAGAACGCCAATCCCCTCAATTTCAACTGTCACTTCGTCGCCTGGCTTCAGCGGTCCCACGCCAGCCGGGGTGCCAGTGAGGATCACGTCGCCAGGCTCGAGGGACATCACCGAGGATACAAAAGCAACAATTTCCCAAACCGGAAAAATCATATCTCGCGTGGACGCCATTTGCCGTAAATTGCCGTTCACAGTGCAGGTGATTAGGGCATCGGCGGGGTCAAGATCAGTTTCAATCCAAGGTCCGAGTGGGCAAAATGTGTCAAAGCCTTTTGCTCTTGTCCATTGGTCATCTTGACGCTGCAAATCACGCGCAGTGATATCAAGCGCCGCCGTATAACCGAGGATCACATCCTTCGCCTGTTCTTTCGTCAGCCATCGTCCATGAGCGCCAATTACAACAGCCAATTCTGCCTCATGTTCTACATTCTGGGATTGGGGTGGGAGGAAAATTGACCCCCCGGGTCCAATAACAGTGCTTGGAGGCTTAAGGAATAAGAGCGGGATTTGGGGCACTTCAACCTCATGTTCGGCGGCATGTGCTGCATAATTGTGACCGACACAAATAATCTTTCCGGGTGCAACTGGCGAGAGAAGTTGAGCCTTATCCAAGGAAATTTTTGCCTCCAACCTGCGAAAATCCTCAAAAGGGGAACCGTCCAATAGACCGATTTCGCCATTCGCCAGCCAGCCCCAAGTTGGTGGATCCTGTGGAGTTTTTCGAAACCTTAAGATACGCATATTCAAGTTTACCTAGAGCGTTATTTCAAATGGTTTGCGGGCCCAGGCTAAATCATAATTTACTTGCCAAGGATAGATGGTGATATCTTGCAGACCGGCTTTCTCCAGAACCGACGGGAAAACTTCTTTGCGAAATGTTCGACCAAAAATCCATTTTGCTTCCCACCCTACGCGATTGGTCACAATGAGCCATCCTCCAGGCCGGAGCACGCGTGCGAGTTCAGCCAGTGTTTTGCGCGGATTAGGTGTAAATTCGAGAATTTCAAGGCTGATCACGATATCAAAAGTGTCACTGGCGAGCGGCAACGGAACGGCGAATGAACGAATCCAAAACGAGTGTGCAGTTTCGGTCGCTGAGCGCCCGAGGGAAAGCATTTTTGAGGAAGGTTCAAGATTGATTATCGTTCCGTCGAAATTCCATAGCGCGAGTAGAGTCCGTGCCAAACGTCCGGTTCCAGCTCCAACGTCCAGTAATTTTGCGTCTGCTAAGGAGGATAAAACATCCGTGATTGGCTCGCCAAGCACGCGGCGCTCCCAGTCAAAATCAAAATCCTTGATATTGTTATAACGCGTTGCTGCAAGATCGTAGAGCCAAACAACAAATCGGCGTCCGAGATGGGCCCCTTCACAGACTATAAATTCCCAGATGCATAATGCGGCAGCAATTATTAGAAGCAGGACAGCCATACAAAAAGTGAGCCCGCGAGAGATTCGCTTCCAATCAGCAAATGCCGATCATGGATCAAAGATGCGCTGGGCACGCTCACTGCCTATCTTCTCTTGATAGGAAGTGCCGAATGCGTTGCAGCCGGGTGGCGGTATTTTTGAATCGACCCGGACGGGCGCGATACAACATGCGCATAAAGGCGTAAATGAGCGCTTCGACAATAAATTGATCCGCGCCAAGTTCGAGAGTATTATGCGCTGCCAGGGTCAGATCAGCATAATGGGCCGCGCTCGAAGAATGCGATGAAACCAATGCAATCGTGCGGATGCCTGCAGTTTTCGCCTCCGCAATTGCCGAAGATAAAAAGGGTGTCTCCTCATCAATTTGGATGACGATGAGCATATCCCCTTTTCGAGCACCGGTTAACGCCCGCGCAATTTCGGATAGGCTTCCTCCAGCCAAGTGGATATTGTACCCTGCTGATTCAAGCCATGCGGCTAGATTTCTTGCGGGTCCAAATGCGAGGCCTTCCGCGATCACGATCACGCGTTGGGCGACATCGAGATCCTTTATTAGCGTTTTTGCCTGTTGATGAGGAAAGGATTTTCGGGTTCGATCAAGGCCATGGGCGAGTTCGCTCAAGGCGGCGTCCACAGCTTCCGCGGCGGAATTCGGCTGAGTTTTCAGTTCATCAAGCAACTCGCGCCTCAATTTGGCACGGATTTCACGCTGTAATTCTGGATAACCGCCGTAACCAAGGTGCTGTGCAAAGCGCACGACCGTGGCGGTATCGATATCAAGTGAGTGGCCGATTTCCGTGGCCGTGAGCAGAGCAGCGTGGGCATAAGAATCGAGGAAATAATCGGCCAACCGCTCAAAACTGGGGGAAAATTGCTGCCTGGTGGCTTCACGGATGCGCTGCACGTAGGAACTCATCTTGGAACGCTGCGACCTTCCATCGTTTGGTTTTTCTGCCCTCGAATGAGAATGACGACGAACTATAGCATAGCCAAAAAACATCGGCAACGGGACCTGCGTTGACGTCCGTTTTACCGCGGACTATAATCCGCATTTGGGCGGATAGCTCAGTTGGTTAGAGCGCTTCTCTTACACAGAAGAGGTCGCAGGTTCGAGTCCTGTTCCGCCCACTCGGATCGAAAATGTCGCATGGTTCGGCGGATAGAAACCATCCGTCCCTGTTCCGCCCACTCGAATCGAAAATGTCGCATGGTTCGGCGGATAGAAACCATCCGTCCCTGTTCCGCCAACTCGAATCGAAAATGTCGCATGGTTCGGCGGACAGAAACC
>JADFRQ010000011.1 GCA_022561215.1 Chloroflexota bacterium
CCAGTCATATACGGCAATTGAGTTTCTGTTTATTTCCGTTGAGAATGGGTTGAGGTCCAGGTTGTATGCTAACAACGAGTGGAAAACTGACAGGAGGTTGCCATGACGAAGGCGCGCTGCCCTCGTGACGGTGGATTAAGCGGAGGATAAGCTAACCCGCTAGTCACATAAGGAATAAATTAGAATCTTTGGCAGTGGGCCGATTGGCCTTCTGCCTTCGTTTAATGTTAGAACCATAACGGAGGTACCAAATGTCAATGTTAGCACTCAACCAGCTCGTAGCGCGCTCGATCGTAGATCCCGCCATCGTGCAGTCCTTTTCCCTCGGCCGGATCGCAGAAGTTCTCGCAGATTTAGAATTTTCCCCTGAATTAAGAAGCCAGTTGGCATCTCTCTCCGCGGAGACCTGGACGGAATTTGCCGTGTTGGCTTATCGAACAGTGAAGGCTGCTCAACCAACCCTTACGCGGATCGAATTGCCCTCACCTGCTGAAGGCCTTATCGTCGATGAGTCAGAAGCTGGCCAAGAGCAGGTTGCATGATTTCTGTAACCCGTGAAGAGCGCGAGTGGTTCCTCCGGAACCTGGCTCGCGGCTTGGTGGAATACACTGGGGCCGCTGAGCCCCCAGTCCCCGTAGAAGAGATGCTTCGCCACCCTCCTACTGTCTACGAATCCGATTTTGGCGTGGTAGATATGTATTCGAATTTGTGGGACGCAATCTTTGCCCGGCCGCCAAGCAGGCGTGGAAGTATCTTTGTGCGTGTCGATCTTCCACCCCGCCAGCGAAGATATGCGCTCGCCAGGGAAAGCCTAAGCGCGCTCATAACCAGCAGACACGGGCGCGATATGGGGCTCGGAGGATTGTTGATGGATCATCTGCAAGATTCGGCAGATTATTTTGCCCGTCATCTTCTTGCCCCTGAAAAGATGGTTGGAGCCTATCATCAGCAGGAAGAGGACAGCGGAGATCTCGCCGATTCGTTTGTAATGCCGCAAAAAGCTGCCCAATTGCGACTCCAGGAATTTGAGCTCATGCCTAGGAGGAGCGCAGCGACTTGATCGAGGAAGTGCCTCGGTTTGCCAGGTAATATTCCCCTTTTCGTGTAATACCCCGTCAAATAATCTCAAATCAATCAATATGAATTGGCAACGATCTTGCACAGCCATGCGCAATAAATCGTCCAACAGTATAATCCTCCCGTTCAATCAAAATGATAAGGCGGGTGTCGGTGGAGGATCTACCAGAAGAAAAACCTTATTTTCGGGTATCTGCCAAAAGATATCGCAAATCCTCTCGTCCAATAGTATTTCTTGTGATTTCATCCGTCTTGTCCGTTGCTGCGATTAGCTGGATGGCGAGCAACTATGGGGGGTTCGCACGCGCGGAAGATGTCATCGCGGAGCGCCCGCAAGTTGAACTTGCTGCCATTGCAACGGATACCCCGCGGCCAACATCGAGCCCATCCGCCGTTCCATTGGAAGAGCCGACGATTGCAAACACCTCCGTAATCCCTCCATCCGAGTTGCCCTTTGGGTCAATCGTATTCGATGGTCGCAAACTGGGTTACAGCCATCTATGGTATTACCTCCCTGGCGAGCTCAGCGCGCGCCAAATCACCAATGGGAATTGGGATGATCGTCATCCCGCCTTTAGCCCCGATGGAAGTTCAATAGCTTTTGCTTCTCATCAGAATGGCAATTGGGACCTCTATCTGCTTCAAGCCGAAACTGGTGAAGTTCGCAGGCTGACAGCGACATTGGGATTTGAGAGCAGGCCTGCATGGTCCCCGGATGGCCAATGGCTGGCGTACGAGGCTTATTACGAAGGAAATTACGACATTTGGATATTGCCGCTCGACGAAGAACAGGAGCCATTTCGATTGACGTCGCATCCCGGGGTGGACCGCTCTCCATCCTGGAGTTCAGATGGGCGGAGCATCGCCTTTATTTCCAATCGTGAGAATAATTTCGACCTTTTTTTGGCGGACCTTGACGCGGTAGATGATCGCTTTACGAATCTCACACGTTCGTCCGAGATCGAAGAAAGTATGCCAAGATTTGAGCCCGATGGCACACGGCTCGCGTTTGTAGCAAATTCGGATGGCAGCAACCAAGTCTTTATAATGGATCTCAATGAAGCGGGACGCAATGCCAAGGTTATAGGTCCTGGTGACTACGCCGTTTGGTCACCGGACGGTTTATCATTGGCCATACTTCAAAATCGCGCTTATGAGAGTTATCTCGTGAGCTATAACATCAATGCAATAGGAATTCCCCCGCTTGGCTTAGCAGTCGACGGTACAGTCTTGGGTATCGACTGGAACGGAGAGAGGTTTCGTTTTGTTACCAACCCAATTAATAACATCGAATCACTGTACGAAAGAATTGTGCAAACGCCGATCGCGCAAGGACGTTATTCCGTAATCCGCTTGCCGAATCTTTCAGCGCCAAATCCATTTCTTTCGGATTTAGCGAATGAAGCGTTTCAGGCATTACGAGAGCGTACGATTCAAGAAGTAGGTTGGGATTTGCTTGGAAATCTAGACGGAGTATTGGTGGGCATTAACGATCCCCTTCCTCCTGGATTTGCCTTTAATGACTGGCTTTACACAGGCCGAGCATTTGCCATCAGTGAAGCGATTGTTGGGGCTGGGTGGGTTGAAGTTCAGCGTGAGAACATCTTTGGACAAACCTATTGGCGCCTCTATGTGCGCGCACGCTTTCAAGATGGTTCGCAAGGTGAACCCCTTCAAACAATACCTTGGGATTTTTCTGGAAGGGAAAGTGGCGATCCGGTAATTTATGATCAAGGTGGCTCCTATCAAGAGAGCGTGCCAAAGGGCTACTATATTGACTTCACAGCTCTGGCCAGTGATTTCGGGTTTTTGCGCCAGCCGGCGCTTTCAAATTGGCGAACCTATTACGCGGGCACACGTTATAAGGAATTCGCACTCATGGATGGATTAAGCTGGGAGGAAGCAATGCTCCAAATCTATCCATCATTCGCCATCATCACGCCCACGCCCTTTCAAACTCCAACGAAAACACCCACCCGCACCCCCCGGCCGACGAACACGCCCTGGTGGATTAAAACAAACACGCCTACACCATCGCAAACGTCCACGCCAACGCCTACAACGAAACCATGAAACAACACACTTGGCAATTGCTGACAGCGCTCATGGGTCTGGCCGCATTAATTGCGGGATGTTCTCCTCAATCTTCCGAGCCAACGCAATTGGAGCCCACGGCGACAAAAGCGCCGTCCACTGGGGTTGTGGCCACTGCGGTTCCTGAAGTAGCAACCCAGGATGAGATCGATCAATTGCTCACTGATCTTCAGGCGACACCTGTGCGTTTTGTGTTTCCGACGCCGGATCCGCGTACTGGTCCTGACTGGAGGCCACCACCCTACGATGTTCCTCTGGCGCTGAGACCAGAAGATCATTTTTATTTTCGAAGACCGATACCATCCAATAATGTTAATTGGCCCGATCCCACCTATCGTTATGGAAGTACCTTTTTTGGTGATCTCTCCATTCATACTGGCGTTGATATCGGCGCTGATCGGGGCGTACCGGTATTGGCCGCTGGGCCGGGCGAAGTGGTCTGGACAGGTTTCGGCCTCTATCGTGGAATAGAGGATCCGGACGATCCATACGGTCTCGCGGTTTCCATCCGGCATGATTTTGGACATGCCGGCAAAAGGCTCTATACAGTTTATGCTCATATGGATTCGGTCGATGTTTGGCTGGGCCAGATGGTTGTCGCTGGCGAGAAAATTGGAACCGTCGGGGATACTGGCCAAGCAAGCGGGCCACACTTGCATTTTGAAGTCAGGCTGGGAAGAAACGATTTCTTTGGTTCGAGAAATCCTGAGCTGTGGATGGCTCCACCGGAGGGATATTCGGTCCTTGCAGGCCAAATAACCAATACCTACGGTGTGCCACTTACCGAACAACTTATTCAGATAAAAAATATCGAAACCGGGCAGCGGTGGGATGTGTGGACTTATCTGCAAACACTTGCCAACCCCGACGAGCGTTATCTAGAAAATTTTGTTATCAGTGATCTGCCAGCAGGGCCCTATGAAATTCGTGTCGATTATTTTGGTCTGAAGTTCATTACGCAGCTTTTGCTCGATCCGGGCAGGACCAATATCCTTAATTTTAGAGGTTGGGATGGGTTTGAATATGAAAGCGATATTGATTCCCAGAATCAGCTAATTCCCCCTTATTAAACTCGAAATAGGCAAAATTATGTAAAGTAACCTTGACAGTGCTGCTATCATCGTGCTATCCTTGCGCCCACCGCAAGTTCATTTTGAGAGTGGCGAAAATTCTAATCCCTCGATGGAACGTGAAACATAACAACAAACAAACGGCCCTGGAGGGCGGATGATTCGCGAACGAGTTGCAGATGATGTATATATTTTCACGAGCGAAGTTTACGCCCGCGTTAATGCTGGAGCGGTGATTGGCCCCGAGTGGTCCATCTTGATCGACACACTCGCCTACCCGGAAGAATCAATTGAAATCCGTGACTTTATCGAAAATCGACTAGGGAGCCCTATCCGTTATTTGGTAAACACACATTACCATGCGGATCATAGCTTGGGTAATTGCTGGTTCCCGAATGCGATTCATATCGGCCATGAGTTATGTCGACAGCTTCTTGACACCAGGGGCAGAGAGGCGTTGAAATCCGCAAAAGATCATAATCGAGACCTCGCTAAAGTAGAAATTGTACTGCCGGATATAACCTTCGAAGATGGAGGATTGGCATTACGCACCGGAAAACGCACCCTCATGCTTTTCTCTCTACCTGGGCATAGCGTCGATGGAATTGGGGTGCTGCTTGTCGAAGATAAAATATTGTTTTCTGGGGACATCATGATGCCGCTGCCTTATCTAATCGACGGCGATTTGGATACGATGGTTCAGAGCTTGAAACAGATTCCTAAACTAAAGCTGGAGAATCTCGTTCAAGGGCATGGGGAGCTCATCCTGCGTGGCGAAATTCCGATTGTGGTGAAATCCAATTTAGACTATATCTCAAAGATTAGAAGTTATGCAAAAAAGGCACTTCGCCGAAAAAACCCGGAGGAATTTCTTGCCGCAGTGAATATTGAAGATTGCGGAAAAAATCGGGTATTGCTGAACGGACTTGCAGCAGAACTTCACCATCGCAATCTTTTGGCACTTTATCAACGATACCGGAAAGAGCGAGATGGGTAGAGTTTTTATTCGACGTGTGGATGAAAAACGAAAATGAAGAACTATACGATCGTTTTTGATGGAGGAAGTAAAGGCAATCCGGGGGAAGCATTCGGTTCATTCTTGATCGTTGAAGAGCAGGGACAATTGAGGACTCCGGTGCGTCTTCAGCTGGGCTATGCCACAAATAACGAGGCAGAATATTTGAGCCTTCTTTCTGCACTTGAAACATTGCTTGAAGAGTTAAAGGGAAGAAAAACAAAGCCAAAATCTGCGGCGTTAAAGATCTATGGCGATAGCCAACTGGTTATTAACCAGGTGAACGGTGATTGGAAGGCGAAAAGTTCTAAAATGAGATCCTATCGCGACAAAATCATCCGCTACCTCATTCGATTTTACAATGTCGAATCAATCCATCAATCAAGAAAAAAAACCGTAAAGATCCTGGGCCATTGACCCTCCAAATGCCATGTGGCATAATCCGCAAATCATTCCAATACATTAAAAGCGAGGACGGAGACGAGTACATCTGAATCGGAATTCAAGCGAACTCGGGATGGTGGAAGCCGAGGAAAACCATCAGATTGAAAATCACTCCTGAGCAGCGACCTGAACAAGGAGCACTCCTTAACTAAGGAAGACGGGATCACTCGCCGTTATCAAGAGTGGGGGTATTCGCGGTAGCGCCAGTACCTCACAAAGTGCCCATATTTTTTTGGGTATCAGGGTGGTACCGCGGGATAATTAAATGCTCTCGTCCCTGAATGGGGCGAGAGATTTTGATTCTAATCGGAGGATATTTGATAACGGAACGACTGTGCCACAACGATGCAAACCGCAATCATTTCCAAGCGCATGTTGTGAAAACCGACGGCGATGCCATCCTCCTGAATCAGACAGCTTTTTATCCGGGAGGAGGAGGCCAGCCGGAAGATTTTGGTTTGATTCGAAACACAGCTGATATTGGCCGGATAAAAATTATAGAATTCAAGAGCAAGGGGAAAATCAATAAGCGTATCGTTATCTCCCTGGAGGTCTGAGGATGGGCGCAATGTTTAAACCTGTTTCCAATAAGATCGATTTTATAGCGCAGGAACACAACATTTTGGAATTCTGGAGCAAAATTGGAGCATTTAATAAGCTTCGTCAATTGCGGACCCATGCCCCCAGGTGGTCATTCATCGATGGGCCAATAACAGCCAACAATCCCATGGGGGTGCATCATGGCTGGGGACGTACCTACAAAGATCTTTTCCAGCGATTTAAGGCGATGCAAGGATATCAATTAAGGTATCAAAACGGATTCGATTGCCAGGGACTTTGGGTGGAGGTGGAAGTGGAGCGGGAGTTGGGCTTCACCTCGAAGCGAGAAATTGAGAAATTTGGCTTGGCGGATTTTGTGCTTATGTGCAAACAACGCGTGCTGAATTATTCTGCAGTCCAGACCGAGCAAAGCATCCGGCTTGGATTTTGGATGGATTGGAATGCCCCGCAGTTCTTGAGAAAACTTCGTGATCAACTGGGGGAGGATCCTCTCCGGGAAATTTCCGTAGATGGCCCTCAAGGAAAGGTGACCGATACGGTGGAAGGCATCGTTGGCAGGCTCGGTCTTCCTGAACTGGGTGGCTCGTATTTCACCTTCTCGGATGAGAACAATTACACCATCTGGACAGTCTTGAAGGCTTGCTTTGATAAAGGCTGGCTGTACAAAGGTCGCGATGTTATGCCATGGTGTTCCAGGTGTGGGACTGGTCTAAGCCAGCATGAAATTGTCACCGAGGGATATCGCGAGATCACACATGCGAGCATTACATTACGTTTCCCCCTTAAGTCTCGCCCAGGAGAAAACCTATTGATTTGGACGACAACGCCCTGGACTCTAACCAGCAACGTCGTCGCAGCGGTGGGCCCCGATCTTACCTATGTGCAGGTCCGCCAGGGTGAAGATACCTACTATCTGAGTAAGGGAACATTGGGAATGCTCGAAGGTGATTATGAAATACTACGCGAGCTTGAAGGGCGAGAAATGGAGGGCTGGGAATACGAGGGTCCCTTCGATGAATTACCTGCCCAAATTGATAGCGGAGCTCCAGATGCGCACCGGGTGATCCTGTGGTCGGAAGTCGGCGAAGAGGAAGGAACCGGAATTGTGCACATTGCGCCGGGGTGCGGTGCGGAGGATTTTAAGCTGGGCAAGGAATTTGGGTTGCCGGTGATTGCTCCGCTGGATGAAAGCGGTGTATTTATAGAGGGATTCGGATGGTTAAGCGGCAGGAAGGAGCACGGAATTTCGCAGGCAATATTTGATGATCTGAAGCATAAAGCAAAAATTTATAAAATTGAGGATTACGTGCACCGCTATCCGGTTTGCTGGCGCTGTTCGGAAGAGCTCGTATTTCGCCTTGTTGATGAATGGTTTATCTCAATGGGTGAGCAACTTGATAAGCCCTTTGAAGACATTACAGAGCATGAAAAAGAAAAGTACCTGCGCTACCAAATTATGGATGTTGTTGAGCAGGGGACAAATTGGCACCCTTCATTCGGACTTGATCGCGAACTCGATTGGCTGCGTAACATGCAGGATTGGATGATTTCAAAGAAACGTTATTGGGGTCTGGCGTTGCCCATCTGGGAATGTAAAAATTGCGGCCATTTTGATGTGATGGGAAGCAAGAATGAATTGCGCGATCGGGCGATCGAAGGCTGGCAGGAGTTTGAAGGACACTCTCCCCATCGTCCGTACGTCGATGCGGTGAAGATCGAATGTTCCCATTGTGGTGAACTCGTTAGCCGAATCTCTGAGGTGGGCAATCCCTGGCTCGATGCTGGAATTGTGGCAATGAGCACCATGCAATACAACAGTGACAGGGAATATTGGAAGAAATGGTTTCCGGCCAATCTAATCTCGGAAAGTTTTCCGGGCCAGTTTCGAAATTGGTTCTACAGCCTGCTGGCCATGAGCACGATTTTGGAGCGCAAGTCTCCATTCGAGCATGTCTTTACCTATGCAACCCTTCTCGCTGAAGATGGACGGGCAATGCATAAGTCTTGGGGAAACTCAATCGAATTTAATGAGGCTGCCGATAAGATGGGTGTGGACGTAATGCGCTGGCTTTACAGCAGCCATAAACCAGAAAAGGATTTGCTTTTTGGTTACGAGCAAGCAGACGAGATCCGCCGCAAGTTCCTGCTGCCACTATGGAATGTTTATAGTTTCTTTATCACGTATGCCAATATTGATGGCTGGGCTCCATCCGCGAATAAAGACGTGGAATACAGTCTGCTAGATCGCTGGATCTTATCTCGTTTGCAGGAATTGGTTAGCCGCGTCACCGCGAAATTGGAGGAATATCAGCCTGATGTCGCGACGAATGAAATAAATCATTTTCTGGAAAATTTAAGCAATTGGTATTTGAGGCGCAGTCGAAGGCGTTTTTGGGCGAAAACAGGCGCCAGCGGCGAATCGGACAGGGATAAGAACGCGGCCTACGAAACGCTGTATCAAGTACTGGAAACTTTGTCCCGTTTGTTGGCACCCTTTGTTCCTTTTGTGAGCGAGGTAATGTACCAGAATCTTGTGTGCAGCATAAACAAACGTATGCCTGAAAGTGTGCATCATGCGAAGTATCCGAAACCGGATACTGCATTTATGGATCAAGAATTGGTACGCGAGATGGAACTGGTACTCCGGCTGGTGTCATTAGGCCATGCGGCACGAAATCGATCCAACGTAAAGGTTCGTCAGCCTCTTGCGGAAGCAGCATTCTCGGTTGGCATGGCATCCGAGGTGGATGTTGTCGAAAAATACGCTGAGCTGCTGCGCGCAGAACTCAATGTTAAACACATTCGCATGCTTGATACGGCTGCGGAAGCAGTCGATTATGTGTTAAAGCCTCTTCCGCGCCAGCTTGGGAGCAAATATGGAGCAAAATTTCCGGCACTTCGATCCGCCATTCTGGCGCTTGAACCACAGAAAGCGGCGGAAACACTTCTTGCAAATACGGCGCTTGAGGTTGAAGTCGAAGGGTCGATCATCAACGTTCAACCCGATGAAGTTGAAGTGCAGATTGAGGCGCACGCGGGTTTTTCTGTTGCATCAGATGGCGCGTACCTCGCCGCCCTGGTAACCAAACTTTCCCCCGAACTGCAGAAGGAGGGTTTGGCGCGCGAGGTTGTTCGCCGGGTGCAGGATTTACGCAAACAAGCACAGTTTGTCGTTGACGATCGAATCATTCTACAATACAAGGCCTCTGATTATCTGGGGGAGGCAATTGCCGAGAACAAGAATTATCTCATGCAAGAGACATTAACTGTCGTCCTTGAAAAACATGCTTCCCCACAAGGTGTTATGGTTGCCGAGCATAGCTTTGATAGTGAAAGCCTGATAATCGCCATCCGCAAACACGGCTAGGGCCGCAAGGACGTATGGCTTGATTAGGGGTAGAACTTCAAATTTCAATTGTGCAAGATGGCTGCATTCCGCGATGGATGGGCATGCGCAAGATTAGCTTGACGCAGTAGAATCCGGACTCAAATTTAGGCGGGTGAAGAGTATGGCAACTATATTCAATATTGTGCGCAAATATATCCCACTGGCCTTAATCGCCGGAGTTGTCGTTGGCCTCGATCAATGGTCAAAAGACATTGTTCGCACAAACCTGGAATTTGGGGAATCGATCACTCCTTTTCCAATTATCGCCCCAATCTTTCGCATCATTCATTGGAAAAATACTGGCGCGGCTTTCGGCATATTCCCTCAAGCAGGCCTCATCTTCACCGCCGTCGCCGTCATTGTGGCGCTAGCGATCGTTTACTATTGGCCGCGAATTACAAAGGATCAGGTCGCACTAAAGCTGGCGCTGGCGCTGCAATTAGGTGGCGCATTGGGGAATTTAATTTCTCGCCTATCCGTCGGCGTGGTAACGGATATTTTTGCGGTGGGGAAATTCCCTGTCTTTAATGTTGCTGATTCGAGTATTTTCATCGGCGTTGTTGTCTTAATTGTCGCAACCTGGTGGGAAGAAAAACAGGCCAAGGCGGATGCGCAAAAAGAGAAAGACGGCACCCCCGAAAACCACGTAATGGGTCCCTCAGAAGTGGACACCAATGCGTGAATGAGCAACGAATTGAAGTCAAGGTATCTCCTCCCGGCGGCAGACTCGATCGGATTATCGCTTCATCTATTGCCGAAGTTTCCCGCAATCGCTTGCAGAAACTTATTCGGGCGGGGCGATTGCTGGTTGATGGTGAAGTGGTCATAAAACCTGCCTATGCCCTCGAGGGTGGTGAAATAATTTCCCTTGTCATTCCCGCCGTAAGAGATAGCAGCATTAAGAGCGAACCGATACCACTTAATATCGTATTTGAAAATGCTGACATATTGGTCATCAACAAAAATCCTGGGATTGTCGTTCATCCCTCACCAGGGCACGCGAGTGGGACGATAGTCAATGCAGTGCTGGCGCATGCTCCTGAAATACAAGGCGTAGGAGGAGAACGAAGACCCGGCATCGTTCACCGGTTGGACAAGGGCACATCAGGAATTCTGGTCGTAGCAAAAAATGATGCTTCCCATCAATTTTTGCAGGCGCAGTTCATGAATCGAAGTGTGCACAAAACATACATCGCCCTTGTCGATGGCATCCCAAAGACGCGCGTGGGGTTGATTGAAGCGGGAATCGGTCGATCGCGGAGGGACCGAAAAAAAATGGCAGTTTTACCTCCTGGACAGGGAAGGGAGGCCATCAGTCAGTATGCAACACTCGAACAGTTTACAGCCCACACGTTGCTACAAATTCAACCGCTCACGGGTCGAACGCATCAGATACGCGTACATTTAGCGTTTATTCATGCACCTGTGGTTGGAGATCGGGTTTACGGGAAGCGCAAGCCCAGTGTGCCAATAAAGCGTCAATTTCTGCATGCCTCGGCCATCGAACTCTTGGTTCCGGGCGAAGAATCTACCCAAACCTTTCGCGCGCCTTTGCCCAAAGATTTGGAAGATGTGCTTAGCATGTTGCGATCCATCACGTCATAGGCATTCTTTTCGTTATTTTTGGAGGAACACTAACCGATGCCGAAATTGGTTGACCTGCGCTCAGACACCGTAACGCAGCCTACCGCTGCGATGCGCGAGGCCATGGCGGTAGCCGAAGTGGGCGATGATGTTTATGGGGAAGATCCAACAATTAATCGACTCGAAAAACTTGCCGCAACGCGCATGGGTATGCCATCATCAATGTTCGTACCTAGCGGAACGATGGGTAATCTGGCAGCAATTCTTGCGCACTGCGCGCGTGGTGATGAAATGATATTGGGCCATCTCTCACACAGTTTCCTTTTTGAAGCTGGAGGTGCTGCGGCATTGGGCGGAGTGCAGCCGCGCACAGTCCGCAACCAGGAAGATGGAACGCTGGATTTCGAGGATATTCGAGCTTCAATACGTGAAAATGATCCGCACTTTCCGATCACGCGGTTGATTTGTTTGGAAAATACTCATAACCGTTGCGGCGGCAACCCAATTACGGCAACGTATACGAAAGCCGTGGGAGATATTGCGAAAGAGTATGATCTTAAGCTGCACATCGATGGAGCGCGCATTTTTAACGCGGCCGCGGCGCAGAATGTTCCTGCGCGCGATCTCGTACAAAATGCCGACTCGGTCACTTTCTGCCTGTCGAAGGCGTTATGTGCGCCTGTAGGCTCTCTGCTCTGCGGCTCCGAGGCATTTATCCACAAGGCGCGCAGGGTGCGTAAGCAACTTGGTGGCGGAATGCGCCAGGCTGGAGTGTTGGCTGCCGCGGGAATTATTGCGCTGGAGAAAATGACCTCTCGATTAGTGGACGATCATGCTCGCGCAAGGCGATTGGCGGCAGGGTTGGTACGAATGGATGAAGAGGAATTCTCTGTATCGACTCCGACAACAAACATGGTATACGTTACGATCCGCCCCGAAGCCAGTTTTGACGCCAAGGTTTTGGCCGCGGTACTGAAGTCGAAAGGAATACGTGTTGGTATTGTAGCTTCCCATAGAATTCGTTTGGTGCTGCACCATGATATCGACGATGATTCGCTCCAAATCGCGATCACGGCGATTAAGCAATCCTGGTCAGAATTAAGAAATTAATTCGCAAACCATTACTAAGCACAAATTTCTTGACTGGGATTTAACGCTTATGGTAGACTGTCATGCAGCCTCGGGGGCGTGGTGTAGTGGCCTAACATGCTGGCCTGTCAAGCCAGAGACCGCGGGTTCGAATCCCGTCGTCCCCGCTCTAAAATAAAGGCGTTGGATAGGAGTGCGAACGCTCAATTTTGCCCTTAGCATCCTCTTCTCTTAATTTTGGGAGCAGAGAGCAGGGGGATTTGCAGAGATCTCCATCCAAAGGGGGAGCGCTCATCGCTATCTCAACCGGCGTAATGCCAGCCAACTGTCGGCAAGGTAAGCGAATCTTTATCCTCCCCGTCCTTCATATTTCCCGCACCAACAACTTCACCAAGTATGATATTGTGGTCGCCACCAAAATCATAGATTTCTTTCACCCTGCACTCCAGGTACGCGGCCGCACCATCAATAATTGGACAGCCCGTTTCCGGAGCAGCTGAATATTTTACATTATCCATCTTCGCCGCGTTCTTATCACGACTTTTGGAGAACGATTTTACAATCTCCTGATCTTCCTTCAAAAACAAATTGACGGAAAATACACGGCCCTGGTTGACCAAGCCGTAGGAATAGGACGTTTTTTGCAAGCCAAAGGCCAGTAAGCGCGGCTCAAAAGAGACTTGCGTGATCCAATTAGCGACCATGGCATTTGCGTCCTCGCCATTTCGGCTGGTTACTACATACCATCCATAGGGCATTCTGCGCAATACTTCTTTGATTTTATCCTCGGACATCAACTGGCTCCTTCTCGTATTTAGAAAAATTCAATTCAACACTATCATTCTTTTCGGACTGAGAGGACTTCGCAATTAAGAAAAGTCTAACACGATTGACCCTGGCGGTGCTTCGGCCAAAGCCGCGTCTGCCTTCGCGAGTGGTCTCCAAACTCAAGTCAAAATCGGCATTCAGATTTAAACAAGCGTGTGAAGTGAATCAAACTCGAGTCAGTCGCTTGCCGCAGTCGTAAGTGCAAAAGGATCCAACTCGTCTTCGAGTTTTTTCCGAAACTGTTGCGTGTAGAGGCGGTAGTAGTGGCCTTTTTTCTTCAACAATTCGCTATGCGAGCCCATTTCCGTAATACGCCCATCGTCTATGAGAATGATGCGATCGGCGCGTTTTATGGTCGAAAGCCGGTGGGCGATGATAAAACTCGTTCGGTTCTCCAATAAGACGCTCAGGCCCTTTTGAATCAGAGATTCTGTAATTGTGTCGACCGAACTAGTTGCTTCGTCCATGATAAATAGATCGGGCTCCGCAAGAACTGCGCGAGCCAGACTAATGAGTTGTTTTTGTCCCACAGACAGTAGATTTCCGCCCTCGCCAACTTCACCATCATAACCACCTTCTTGTTCATTGATAAATTCGTCGGCGCCTGTGAGTATGGCGGCTTTCTCGACATCTTCATCCGTGGCATCCAGACGTCCATAGCGAATGTTTTCACGGATCGATCCTGAAAATAAGTGTGGTGACTGTAACACCATGCCAATGCGCGATTGTATAGATTGCAAGGAGACCGAAGTATAGTCGTGATCGCCAATCATAATCCTTCCGCTTTTGGGCTCGTAAAAGCGGCAGAGCAAATTAACGATGGTGGATTTACCACCCCCTGTTGGGCCGACAAGCGCAACTGTTTCACCTTGGCGAACATGCAGTGTAAAGTTCTTGAGTACGGGTTTATCTTCTTGGTAGAAAAAATCTACATTTTCAAATTTGATATCGCCGCGCAGTGTTCCAGGATCAAATGCCCCTGGCCGATCGGTGATTTCAGGATGGGAATCAATAAGAGAAAAAATTCGTTCAGCCGAAGCAATCGCTTGTTGCATTTCAGCGTACACGCGCGCCATGTCTTGGATGGGCCAGAGCATGAAAGTAATGTAGGCGATAAAGGCTGAAAGCCCACCAATCGAAAGCTCCCCGAGACCGGATTGAAGGCCTCCATACCAAGCGACAATACCTAGCCCCAATGCACTAATAATTTGCACCACTGGCAGAAAGAGAGCCGAAAGCCAAGCTGCTCGGAATCCGGATTCGAACATTTTTGTTGATAATTTGCTAAATTCCTCAAGATTCCTCTCTTCACGCCGGAGCGCTTTGACGGCACGGACCCCGGATATATTCTCATTAAATGCACCAGTTATTTTTGAGTTTAATTTGCGGACCTTGCGGTATTCAGTGATGATCACCTTTTTGAATCGCCCTGCGATGATCAGCAGCAAAGGGATGATCGTAAAAACCAAAAGTCCAAGTTTCCAGTTGATGATGATCATAAAGGTTACTGAGGAAATAATACTGATTGTTCCCCAGGTAATATCCAGCAATCCCCACGTCACCAATTCTGCCACGCGTGCAGCATCGGAGGTCACGCGGGACATGATCCAGCCCACTGGGGTGCGGTCATAATAGGTCAACGAAAGTTCCTGCAAGTGATTAAAGGTATTTTGACGAAGGTCGTACTGGATCCGTTCACCAAGCATGCTCGCCAAGTATATGAAGGTGAAGATCCCCAGCGATGAGAAAAGCATTATCCCCAAATAGAGAAGGATAAGCTCGCGCAGTGCATTTTTATCGGAAGCCAAAATTCCTTCATCGATAATACGCTTCGTAATAAACGTCGAATAGGAGTCGAGTATCGATATAAGGCTAATCGCTAACAGAAATCCTATTAACCAGCGCCAGTGCGGTTTGGCTGTCGAAAGTATCCTGAGAAGGGTCTTCCCATTATGCTGAGTAGTAAAATCCTCTTCTTCAAATTCAAACTCAAACACCACTAATCTCTCTTTCCAGCTCAAGTTCTACCTGTGTTTGAAGTTCATATATTCGCCGGTAAATGTTCTCTTCATTCATTAGTTCTGCATGGTTTCCACTCTGTACAATTTGTCCTCTGTCAAGGACGAGAATCATGTCTGCTCCTTGAACGCTTTGCACCCTATGCGCGATGATAAATGTCGTTCGACCTCGCATCAGCTTTTGCAGCGCTTCGCGGATCAATGCTTCTGTTTCGGGATCGACAGATGAAGTGCTATCGTCGAAGATTAAAATTCGTGGATCTTTCAGTAAGGTGCGGGCAATTGCAATTCTCTGTTTTTGACCGCCGGATAGAGTCACGCCCCTTTCACCAACCATGGTGTTGTAACCCTCTGGGAAAGTCAAAATTACATCATGCATCGCCGCCGCTTGCGCAGCTTCCTCTACCTCCCGGTTGGTTACATCGCGTCCCACACCGTAAACGATGTTTTCGCGAATTGTGCGAGAAAAAAGGAACGGTTCCTGCGCAACAATGCCAATATTCTGGCGCAAAGCTTCACGCGAGTAGTCCCGCAGCTCCACACCATCAAGCCTTAAACTGCCCTCCGTATATTCATAAAAACGCGGTAGAAGATTTACAAGCGTAGTTTTGCCCGAGCCGGTAGCCCCAAGCAAAGCGACTGTCATTCCCGGACGCACGCTAAAATTAATATCGTGAAGTATTTGCGCTTGATCGCCATACCGAAATCCAATCTTCTCAAATTCAAGCTTGCCAACCAGCCCACCGATGGCGATGCCAATTCCTTCGTCGAGCGGCTCCCTTTCCACTCGGAGTACTTCCCGCACTCGCCCGAATGAGACCAGTCCCGAGGACATTTGAACAATTAATCGTCCCAGACCCCTCAAGGGCCAGATTATCCAAACGATGAGACCCGTGAAAGCCAGATAGGAACCTATCGACAGTGCGCCGTCAATCACCATCAAAGCTCCCAGGCCTAACCCGGCAATCATTTGAGTGCCCACAAGGATGTCAGAAATTGGCCAATAAATGGAGTGAATAAGGAATAAATGTTTGCCCCTTAAGAATTTTTCCCAATTTTCACGATCAAATTTCTCCATTTCATATTCTTGGCGAGCAAACGCTTTTACCACACGGACGCCGGTCAAATTTTCTTGCAGGGTGGTGGATAAGACCGCCTCTTGCTGCTGATATTCTTCGTAAGCCTTGGAAATCTTATTGAAAAAATAATAGGAAAGCGCAACGACAAAGGGCACAACGATGACCGAAGCCAGGGCCAAACGCCAACTCAACAAGAGAAGCGCGGTGAAATTGACCAAAAAGAGAAGTATGATTCGTCCAAATCCAATTGCCTGGTCTGAAAAAAACCGGCGTATGGCATCGATATCGGAGGTAGTTCTTTGAATTAACTCCCCGGTGGGCGTCTTATCATGGTAAGCAAATGTGAGCCGCTGAATATGATCATAGATATAGTTACGTAGTTGGCGGACGATGTTCTCGGCAGTTCTGGCCGCCAATCGACCGCTTATGTAGGTAAACAAACCCTGCAAGAGCGCAAAAGCAAGAAACGCAAAGGCTATGTAGGGTAATTGATTGTGCTGCGATTCGTCGGCCAGAACATCGTCCACAAAATAGCGAATGAGATAATAGGTGCCTGCCCTAAGGGTGGATGCAACCCCAATGGACAGGGCGGCAACCAAGTAAATGCGCCGTTGGCCAGCCATCAGCTCCCACAATCCACGAATTCTATTCGTGTCGACAATATTTGGATTTGAGAGATACTTATGGTCCATGTTCATTAATTGAGTTTCCAGGATTTCCGGTATCGTTTCGACACCAATATTCAATGTGATCTTGCTCGGATTATGACGTGCATCTAGGCTGTACTCGCGACATTCTGTTGTTCTTTATTTTGGAGGCAGGTGAGAAGAATGAGAACCAGGTAACCCAGCCCAGGCCTACAAACCCACAGTCAACCAATGGGAAACATCGCTGATATTTGTGATGTTCAGTATCTTATGATGGCCATGGAGTATCCACCCTTCAAGTTGCACCAAACGCT
Organism: Chloroflexota bacterium; assembly: GCA_022561215.1. Classification (GTDB taxonomy): domain Bacteria; phylum Chloroflexota; class Anaerolineae; order Anaerolineales; family E44-bin32; genus JADFRQ01. The sequence goes on from JADFRQ010000011.1 coordinate 17,209, forward strand.
CGCCGGCGCAGATTTAATCGGGGGGTACATTATAACCAAAAAATAATGCATCGGGCAGATGCAAACCTAATCATCCTGTCGACCCTGGCAATTTTGCCAGCGACTGCATCCGCTCTCCAAAGACCCGTGTTCGCCAGACATTCGTATCAAAAGTAGTGCCCTGGCGGACTCAAGCGTATATTGGTTTTTGCCATCATTGGGGAAAACTGGAGGATTAATTTGGCCGTCATCTCAACGAATATGCGAGCTTTCATCGGTCACTTCAATACAATAATTAGAGATTACGACTTGACACCCACAAAATCGGCGTGGTATTCTGGGCCGGTTACTTAAGGAAGTGAGTCATGCAGGCAGCGGAAAAAGGAAAATATTGGATCGGCTTTAATCGGGTTACCGGTATCGGGCCGATGCGGTTGAGGACACTACTCGACTTCTTTGGCAATGTTGAGGCTGCCTGGATTGCTCCTCGGCAAGCGCTGCGTGAGGCGGGATTGAATGTTAAGCTTGTGGAGAGCCTGCTCAAAGCGCGAGAATCTTTGGATTTGGACCAGGAACTCGCAAAATTGGATCAGCTGGGAATAGACTTGATCACATGGGAGGACGAGCGTTACCCCGATAGATTGAAGGAAATTGACGCTTCTCCCCCCGTTCTTTATGTAAGTGGGTCGCTGGAGCCCATTGATCGCTATGCCGTGGCCATTGTTGGAACCAGGCGCTTATCACCTTATGGTGAAATGATCGCGCGTGAAATTTCTAATGGACTAGCTTCCAATGGTATTACGATCGTCTCCGGGCTCGCACGCGGCATCGATGGCATTGCTCATCAAGGGGCACTCGAGGTTGGCGGACGCACGTTGGCAGTTCTTGGTTCTGGGCTGGATCGCCTATACCCATCCAATCATCGCAAATTGGCGCATGCTGTCAAAGAACGCGGTGCCGTTCTTAGCGATTACCCACTGGGAACCGCGCCGGAGGCGAGGAACTTTCCTCCCCGCAATCGAATCATCTCTGGTCTATCGCTGGCCGTAATTATTGTTGAGGCAGGTGAAAGTAGTGGGGCGCTAATTACGGCCAATTTCGCCGCCGAACAGGGCAGGGATGTTTTCGCGGTGCCCGGAAATATCCACAGCAGGGCCAGCAAGGGGACCAATCGATTAATCCTAAATGGTGCGATTCCTTTTCTCTCGATTGTCGATGTCTTGGAAGCTCTTAACCTTGAACTTATTGCACGTCAGGAACAGGTAGAGGATTATTTGCCAGAAGATGATGTTGAGCGTGTAGTTTACGCAAAGCTTTCGTCGGAACCAATTCATGTCGATGAATTACAAGTGCAATGTGATTTACCAGTATCAAAGATTACGGCTTCGTTGGCGATGCTGGAATTGAAGGGTCAAGCCCGGCAGGTTGGAGGCATGCATTACATTCGCGCACGGGAAACACAAGCGGCCTACCGGGTGGAATAATAATGGAAAATTTCTACGCGGCAATAATGGCAGGAGGGGGAGGCACTCGATTATGGCCACTTTCGAGAAGACATCGCCCGAAACAATCCCTGCGGCTCGTGAGCGATAAAACATTATTTCAAATGGCGCTGGATCGATTGGGCCCGCTAATTCCAGCGGAGAGAATTTACGTCATTACGGTCGCCGATCAAGCCGCACAGTTGCAAGAAGACGCGCCTCTTATCCCAAAAGCCAACTTCATCGTTGAGCCTCAACCCCGGGGCACGGCTTCCGTCGTCGGTTTGGCGGCAATCCATTTGGAAATGCAGGACGAAGAAAGTGTGATGGCGGTGCTTACGGCTGACCACATTATTCGCAACGAAGAAGCATTCCGTGAGCTTTTGCGAACGGCATTCGAGATAGCGAGTTCAGGAGAATTGGTCACGCTCGGGATATCCCCAAATTATCCCACGTCAGGATATGGTTATATTCGCAGAGGGGAAAAGCTGGGTGAAATTAGGGATCGAGAATATTACCGCACGATTGAGTTTAAGGAAAAGCCATCGATCGAAGTAGCCACTGAATATGTGGGCAGCGGTAATTACTCCTGGAACTCAGGGATGTTTGTGTGGAAATCTGCGCGAATTCTTGAGGAAATTGCATTGCACATGCCCGATTTGGCGGGTGGCCTTAATCAAGTAAAAACTGCGCTGGGAACTGAAGCGCAACAACCAGTACTCGAAGAAGTTTGGGGAAAATTGCAGAATGAAACCATAGATTTCGGAATTATGGAGCATGTTGCCAAGTCGGTTGTCATACCCGCAGACGATTTAGAATGGTTTGACATCGGCGGATGGGAGCGGCTTTTCGACATTTTTCCAGTCGACGAGAACGGCAACTTGCAGCTTGCCCAAGAATCGATAGTACTTGACACCTATAATTCATTAATTTTCCAAGGTAAAACAAAGACAGACAGGCTATTTGCTTTATTGGGAGTCAGTGATCTAATTGTCGTCGATACAGGCGATGTTGTGCTAATAATCCCCCGCTCAAAAGCGGAGGAAGTAAGGAAAATTGTGGGAATGTTATCGGAACAAGGGAAAAGTAAATTTATCTAGCAGGAGTTTATTGGTGGAAGCGTATTGTGTAAAGTGTAAACAAAAAAGGCCGGTGCAAGATCCACAGGCCACATTTACGTCAACAGGAACACCCGCGACCAGGGGAGTTTGCCCGGTTTGTGGGACGAAATTATTTCGCATGGGGCGCACGTCTGCTCATGATGGGCTGGAACCAGAGAAAGTTGTCCGCAAACCACGTAAACGTAAAAAATTGAAAAATGACAAACCTAGAAAAGGGAAACTGGTCATCGTCGAATCTCCTGCGAAAGCGAGGACCATCGCCCGATATTTGGGCAAAGAATTTTCGGTGCGTGCCTCCATTGGGCATGTGCGTGATTTGTTAAGATCGCAAATCTCGGTGGATGTGGAAAACGGGTTCATCCCAAAATACAGGGTCCCGAACGAAAAACGGGAAGTCGTAAAGGAGCTTAAGGCCGAGGCCGCTGCAGCAGAAGAAATTTACCTGGCAACCGATCCAGATCGAGAAGGCGAAGCGATAGCTTGGCACCTTATCGAAGCAGCAGAAATCGATGATGGCCGCGCGCTCCGGGTTGTGTTTAATGAAATCACTCAGAGCGCCATAGATGAAGCGTTCACCAAGCCACGTGCCATTGATATGGATCTGGTTAACGCACAGCAGGCCCGGCGAATTCTTGACCAATTGGTTGGCTATAATTTGAGCCCTCTTCTCTGGGCGAAGGTGAGAAGTCGCTTGTCCGCGGGGAGGGTGCAGTCGGTTGCACTGCGGCTTATTGTCGACAGAGAGAAGGAAATTCGTATATTTGAAGCCCAAGAATTTTGGACAATCGATGCCGATTTTCTGCAGACCGAAAAGCCACCTGAATTTCGAGCGCGTCTTGTTGCTATCGATAAACAAAAATCGGAGTTTGGGTCCGAAGATGAAGTAAACGTTTTGCAGGAAAAATTGCGCAGTGCACGTTATTCGGTACGCAAGGTTAAACCGGGAACGCGTGCTCGGCGTCCTGCGGCCCCATTCATAACGAGCACTCTACAGCAGGCCTCATCGAATCGATTGCGTTATTCGGCGAGCAAAACAATGGCAATCGCACAGCAACTTTATGAGGGAATTGAGCTTGGGGAAGGCGATCCAACCGGGCTGATAACCTACATGCGCACGGATTCCACACAGGTTGCCAAACAGGCCCAAAATGAAGCCAGGGAGCTAATTCGTGATTCCTTTGGTGCAGAGCATGTTCCCGATGAGCTTCCAATCTATAAAACAAAAACCAAGCGGGCACAGGAAGCGCATGAGGCGATTCGGCCCACGTCAGTAAGGAAAGAGCCGGAGAAGATAAAAGAGTTCCTTAGCAAGGACCAGTACAAGTTATACGACTTGATTTGGAGACGTTTCATTGCATCACAAATGAAACCAGCGCAATACGACACCCTCACCATTGAAATCGAGGGTCAAACGGTTGACCAAAATTTTCTCTTCCGAGTTTCAGCTTCAAGCATAAAATTCACAGGATTTACAGAAGTTTATGCGTTGCGTACGAAGAATGATGGTTCCTCGAATGGAAGGGACCAGCTGGAGGCAAAAATGGCTCGCTTGCCTGCGTTAGCGGTTGGTGATCCAGTGGATTTGGTTGAATTATTTCCGGAACAGCATTTTACTCAGCCCCCAAGTCGATATTCCGATGCCACTCTCGTTAGAGCGCTTGAAGATAACGGCATTGGTAGGCCATCAACCTACGCGCCGATTCTTTCCACGCTACAGCGTCGAGGGTATACGGAGAGAAAGCAACTTAAGTTGTATCCCACGGAAATTGGAGAGGTCGTAAATGATCTCATAGTCGACCATTTTCCGGACATCGTCGACCTTGGGTTTACGGCGCGCATGGAAGAAAATCTCGATAAAATCGCTCTGGGTCAAATACCCTGGGTCGAAATCGTCAGAAATTTTTATGGTCCTTTTGCAGAGCAGGTTGAGAAGGCACGCGAGCTAATGCCCGAAGTGAAAACAGAACCTGAAATACTTGATCGCCTCTGTCCTGAGACCGGGCATCATCTGGTTGTGCGTCATGGACGTTACGGGAAGTTTATCGGGTGTTCTGATTTTCCGACCTGTCGATACACAGAACCTTGGTTAGAGAAGATTGGCGTGCATTGTCCGCAATGTGCGGAGGGCGAACTTGTGGAAAGACGAACGCGCAAGGGCAGAGTTTTTTACGGCTGTTCTCGTTATCCTGAATGTGATTTCACCAGCTGGAAAAGACCACTCCCCAATCCATGCCCGCACTGTGCAGGGTTATTGGTGGTAGATAATAAGAGCCACGCGGCATGTTTAGCTTGTGGGAACCAATTCGAATTGGAAATGTTTGAAGAACATGAGGATCAATTGGCATAGAAAGTGCAACGTGGAATTGATCTAGACATGCGATTAGTCTAAAATCAAACATCATGCCGAAAGAGACACCGATATCTATTTGTAGGCGTGCCGAAGTAGAAGAGAGGCGCAATGGGTGCCATTGGCGAACTATTCGACCGTAAAGCTATTCTTGGCATAAGTGCACTTGTGCTTGGACTGGTAGTCGGTGTGTTCTACGCATGGGTTATCAGCCCGATCAGGTGGATCGATGGTACGCCTGAGCAATTGAGGGATGATTTGCGACAGGACTATATGCGCATGACTGTCGATTCCTATTCAATAAATAATGATGAGAATCTGGCGATCACCCGTTATCAACATCTCGGAGAGTTTGCGGCGGAGACGCTAACTAAAACGGCGGATAACCCTGCCTCAATAAGTCCGGAAGCGCTACAGAATTTTCGAGCGGCCGTCGAAAATTTTGCTCCTGATATTCCGGATCAATCGAGTTCTGATCAACTTCCTTCCACATCGAGCGGCAGCAGCTTGTTTAGCACTCTTCTGGGAATCATTCCATGGATATTTGGAATTGTTGCGTTCTTTGGTGCCATCGGATTCGGCGTCTATCTTTTGCGACGCCGGGGGGCAGATGAAACCGGATCCTATCCTGAAGAAAGTTTTTCCGAAAATCTCTCGCACGAACCATCCGAACTCGATATGCGGTTGGGACAGTCGCTGGGAGCTTCGGATGAGCCCATTGCGAACTTTCGGACAATCTACTCCCTGGGCGACGATTTGTACGATGATTCTTTTAGTATCGAAGGCCCCAATGGTGAATTTATGGGTGAATGTGGCGTCGGTATAGGTGACATTATTGGTGTCGGCGAACCGAAGAAGGTTTCCGCATTCGAAGTTTGGCTATTTGATAAGAATGACATACAAACCGTGACGAATGTTTTAATGAGCAGCTATACGTACAACGACGAAGCTACGCGCGTGCGGATTTCCGCGAAAGGGGAGCCCATATTAGCGGAAAATGGGGGTGTAATTGAGCTGCGTACAGAGTCCTTAAGGCTCGAAGCGCGAATTGTCGATCTGACATTTGGGGAAGGAGCGCTTCCTTCCGGAAGCTTCTTTGAGCGCATTGCGATCGAGCTAAAAGCCTGGCATTCGGGTTATTAGAATCCTCACCAGGCATAGAATGCCAGCGAGTCTATCCTGTATGGTTTTCCTCGTTCGATAAGTAGGGGTTCAGAGACTAGAGTGGCAACCGCTGACGGGTAGGAATCCCTCGAAAGTGGCGGCGAAACATACTTAAACGGCTCGCCTCAGTTGAGATGGTCTTAATCCATAGACTTAGGCAATTATTTGATCTCTAGAATGTCCAATTCGATCTCCCCTCCGGGAGTCTTCACCTTTACCGTATCGCCGGCGCTCCTCCCCAGTAGCGATCTTCCGATAGGGGATTCATATGATATCTTCCCCTCGCGAACATTGGCTTCTTGTATGCCAACAATTCTGAAGGTTTGCGGTTTGCCATTTCCCTCGCGCACGATAATTGTGGAGCCAATTTCAGCTTTTCCAGTGGAAACTTGTTTTTCAATAACGACGACATTATCAAGTACGGCCTCTAATTCTTGTATTTTTCCCTCGAGAAACGCCTGGTCTTCCTTGGCCTTGATGTAATCAGCATTTTCCGATAAATCACCCATTGCAACTGCATTACGTAATCGATCAGCAAGGTCCTTTCGTTTTGCTCCACGCAAATCTTCGAGGTCGATCTTGATTTTTTTTATTCCCTCCGGCGTTAGAAAATATTCTTGTTTGCTCATTTGTACAATCCTACTCCATTCCCAAATTATGGTCCTACGGTGGGATCAAATAATCGCGCGTGATCTTGAAGCGCGAATCGATCTGTCATTCCTGCAAGATAGTCGGTAACAACACGATAGAAATCGCCATGATGAGCGCGCGCTTGGACTTCGCGTGGTAAGATTTCTGGGTTCTGTGTATACGATTCAAAGAGATTTTGCAGCATCCGTTCTGCCTTTATCTGCATTCTGTATACGCGCGGATGGCGATAAAGATTTTGATAAAGAAAGGATTTCAATTCGCGATTCATTTCTTGCATAGCCACGGAGAAGCCCACGATATTCGAAGAATGCAATTGAATGTCTTCTGTAGTTTCGATGCCGCTTCTTTCGATTTGATCACTGGTCTCGCCAATGAGATCGGAAACTTCAAGTCCAATTAAGCGGCGAATGATGCGATGTCGATTTAGTTCGCTGAGTCGAGATGGTTCAAGGTCGAGGCTCTCGAGCAATGTTTCCCAAAGCGCCAATCCATCGAGTTGTTCAGGTGTAATCAAAGCCGAGCGTAAACCGTCATCAAGGTCATGCGCACTATAGGCGAGTTCATCTGCAGCGTTGGCAATTTGAGCCTCGAGGTGGCCCCGTTTTTCAGGGTCAAAATTAATGGCATCGGCGACGCCGTTTTCAGTTTCATGTTTGACAATTCCCTCTCGAACTTCCCAGGTAAGGTTAAGTCCTTGAAAATCCGGATATCTATTTTCTAATTCGGTTACGATGCGAAATGATTGCCTGTTATGGTCAAATCCGCCATGTTCTTGCATAAGTTTGCTTAGTGTAGATTCGCCAGCATGCCCAAACGGCGGGTGACCCAGATCATGTGCAAGGCAGATCGATTCGACAAGATCTTCATTGGCTCCCAACGCGCGGCTAATCGTCCTTCCCACTTCAGCGACTTCAAGCGTGTGGGTCAATCGAGTGCGATAATAATCACCCTCCGAGATAATGAAAACCTGCGTCTTATGCTTCAGCCGGCGGAATGCCGTGGTGTGCAAAATACGCTCGCGATCGCGTTGAAACGGCGTGCGGTAGGCGCGCTCTTCCTCGGGAAATGCCCGGCCTTTGGAGTCACTGCTTCGCATACCATAGGAAGCAAGCGTGCGATTCTCGTTATCCTGAAGCTGTTGGCGCGAGATGATCATGCGACCCCTGTCGATGTTCAAAGAGAAAGAGTCTAACTGACGGCTAGTTGATATGTCAATCAATACATTGGGGAATTGGTCTTTCGTGCCTTTGCCTGCTTGCGGGAAGGGGGTCGTGGTTTCGAAATCGATTGATCAATTTTGCCTCTCGTGAGGTAATAGCGTCCCCGGCACGGATGTGTTGTATCTAGCCCCATAGGGCTTGGCATGGCGGAGATCGAAGGCAGCAACTATGAGAGAACTTCCGAATCTTAATTTACCTTCTGCGGTTAGAATACTTGTTTGAGGAGAGTGGAATGCCAAAAATTGTGACCATCAAGGAGATGCAAGAGATTGAAAAGGCAGCGGATTCTCAAGGATTATCTTTTGACACAATGATACAAAATGCCGGGAAATCGATTGCGGATATTGCCATTTCCCGATTGGGGAAAGTGGAAGGCAGGCGTGTCGTTATCCTTGCTGGAAAGGGGAACAATGGGGGAGATGGGCTTGTTGCTGGGCTTCACTTGGCAAATGATGGGGCCCTGGTTTCCATTTATCTGACCGAAAAACTGGCAGAAGGTGAAGAGCTGCTTAAGCCTTTGCAAGATAAGCAGCTCCTTGTTGCGGTCTACGCCGATGATCAGCGATCGAGAGTGCTGAGGAATCTTCTACGGAGTGCAGATATCGTGATTGACAGCGTTTTGGGGACGGGGGTTAAATTGCCATTAAAGGGTGCGGCAAAGGAAGTGCTCTCCAAGGCACAGCAAATCCTGTCGAAACGGGAAACCTTGCCCTATGTAATCGCCGTCGATTGTCCATCTGGCTTGAATTGTGACACGGGCGAGATTGCAGATGAAGCGCTAAAAGCGGATTTGACGATCACATTAGCTGCGGCAAAGCCGGGTTTAATAAGCTTTCCAGGCGCCGGATATGTTGGTGAGCTGGTGATTGGCGAGATCGGGCTTCCACCGAGGCTCAAAGAACTTGCGAAAATTAAACTCGAATTACAAACCGCTGAGTCAACGGTTCGCTTGTTTCCGCCGCGACCTATGGATGCTCACAAGGGCACATTTGGCAAGGTGTTGATTGTTGCCGGCTCGATAAACTACCCGGGGGCAGCCGGTTTGGCGGGAGTTGCTGCCTACAGAAGCGGCGTTGGGCTTGTGACCCTGGCTGTGCCTGCCGTAATCCAGCCCATGTTGGTGCCAATACTGCCAGAGGCCACATGGGTTTTGTTGCCGCATGATATGGGCGCCCTGAATGAAAATGGCGCCGGTATTATTGTTGAAGAATATGAATCCACGCAGGCACTGCTGATCGGTCCCGGCTTAGGTCAAGATGACGGCACCTTAGGCTTACTCTCAAGTCTATTTTATTCCGCAGACTTCAGTGAACGCTCACAAATTGGGTTTCTAAAGTCAAGCTACGAGCTGAGCGATACGCCGAACGAGATTCCACCGTGTGTCATTGATGCCGATGGATTAAATCTTCTGGCAAAAATTGATAACTGGTCAAAATTGCTTCCACCGCTATCAATCCTGACGCCGCATCCTGGCGAGATGGCTACCCTAACAGGTCGATCTAAGGATGAAATTCAGCAAAACCGTGTTGCGGTTGCCAGGGAATTTGCGAAAGCTTGGGGTCATGTAGTCACATTGAAGGGCGCATTTACAGTAGTTGCCTCTCCCGATGGCAGGGCTGCGGTTATGCCCATCGCCACTGCGGCGCTGGCACATGCGGGAACAGGTGATGTCCTGGCAGGAGTCATCGCAGGATTTAGAGCCCAAGGACTCGAAGCATACGAGGCTGCAATAGCGGGAAGCTTTATTCAGGCACGTGCAGGGGAATATGCGGCGGAGGTGCTTGGGACCGGGGCGAGTGTTCTTGCCGGAGAGGTCGCCGAAGCGCTGCCCAATGTTATCGCAGAACTAAACGCATAATAATAGGCAGGCAAAATTCAATGTTAATGAAAGGGGCTTCTCTATTGAAGCCCCTTTTTTAGAAATCAGTTTTCTTCCACTGTGGCGAAGGTCACGCTTTGGCGGGTTTTTCGTCGGAAATTTCTGCTTTCTTGCGTCGTGCAGCCTTCTTCCCTGAATCGACCGCTTTCTCAATGCGAGCCTTTTGTTCTTCGAGAACTGCTTGACCTCGTTGCTGCAGGTCTTCAGCCCTCGTCCTTGCTTCTTCAGCAAGTTTTTCGGCTCTTGTGCGCGCCTCTGTCGCTGATTGTTCGACCTGGTCTTTGATTTCGATGCTTTTGTCGCGAATGAAAGTCCGAGTTTCTTCACCTGACTGAGGGGCGAGCAACAATGACACTGCCGCGCCCACCAATCCACCGATTACGAAACCGGAAATAAAAGCTCCAAAATCTCCATCTCTGTCCGCCATGCTGTTCCTCCTACAATAAATTATTCCGTTGAATTCGATCGGCCAATACCAACAAGATCGAGTGCCTGCCGAATTGCTGCAATGGTGCTATTGACCTTAATCACCGGTTTGACGAGTTTGCTGCTTAGAAATGCCGTTGTGCCGCGCAATGTCTGCACGGTTTCAGTGGTCGAGTTGAGTATTGGTCGGATCTCGTTTGTCAAGAGCGCAGTTAAACGGGCGAGCTGCACAATGAGAACAATTAAGGTAAGTCCTATAACGAGTGATTCCATAGCCATGAAAATAATCACAATATCGCGAATAGTCTCGGTTTGGCCCGGATTTTTTATCATCGTCGCCACAGCCAAGATTATTCCCGCGAAGAGGAGTACGCTAAGAAACACCGCGCCGATGATTGCGGCGCGCTGTTTTCCACTCGTCGTTGTCTTATTGTTTTCTTCCGATGAACTCGACATGCTACCAATCGTAATATCTAAAATGGTCGACTATTGTATCACACGTCTCCATGCGGGAAATCGGAACGTTATGCGAGGTGGCTTATTTAAAATACACAAGCATTTGCCTACTTTATGTTCCTCGGCACCGCGGTCTAGTAGCGCAGACTTTCGACAAAGTAAAGCAGGATGGTACTGGATAAATGGGCCGCGCCGTGGGACGTAATCTAACCTCTGAGAAAATTTCTCACGCCGTACGTGCGCAGGAAAACGAGCATCTGAGGATATGAATGACCGGTAGTTGGTTGGATGGGACGATTGTGCGTACGGCTACGAATTAATACGTAAGAAATAAACCCTGGATCGCGTCTATGCACGTGTAACGGGGGTTTCATTTTCGTAGCAGCATGCTCTTTGCCAATTCACCAGTCGAAGTCCATCAAATTGAATTATTGGGAGTTTGAGCATCATGAACAATACACTTGCACCGGAGTCTGGAACAAACGGTCATAAGCATACGTCCACCGTAATGGAGGTGCGTAAACCTTCAGCCCATTTGATGATCGAACCGAGGGCAGCGATCGAGGATAACATCTATCAGATCCTTTTGAATGTTGGTGAAAATCCTGAGAGAGATGGCTTGCAGCGCACACCACATCGCGTCGCGAAAATGTACGAAGAGCTTCTAGAGGGTTACGCGCAGGATGTGACGAGCATTATTAATGGGGCGATGTTCGATGTTGAATATGGGGAAGATGAGATGGTGGTAGTGGCGGACATTGAATATGGTTCCATGTGCGAGCACCATATGCTTCCTTTCACCGGAAAGGCGCATGTGGCGTATATACCGGGTGAAAAAGTTGTCGGCTTGAGTAAGATTCCCCGGATCGTGGATATGTTTGCCAGACGCTTGCAGGTTCAAGAGCGGCTTACGAATGAAATTACGGACGCTCTAGAATCCGCTATTAAGCCCAAAGGCGTAATCGTTTTGTTGGAGGGGCAGCACAGCTGCGCATCGCTGCGCGGGGTGAAAAAGCACGGCGTAAATATGATGACAACCGCAAAGCGGGGAGTTTTCAAAACGGACACACAGCTGCGCGGAGAATTTTTCCGTATGATCGGGAAATAGCAAACCTTTATTCAAATCCCCAATTTATACATGATCGGTCCATCACGACGCAGGGTGGGCCGATCATTTTATTATGGTCCGATCTCGCGTATCAATGGAATGTTTGCCGCTTTCCTACGCGGAAGAGGGCATCCGATCCCCCCAAAAGCAAGATTAAGGTCTCATTAATAGGTGTAAGAAGAGCCCATATTGTCTCATCAGAGCACTAGAAGGTTACCAAAATTTGAAGTGATCTAGGGAGATGACATGGACCCTGTGAATGTAACGATAGGATTAGCTTTTCTTGCGGGATTAGCTTCATTCTTGTCCCCTTGTGTGCTGGCTTTGGTGCCAGCCTATGTGGGCTATCTCGGTGGCCGATCAATTTCACCGGGAGGCATTGTTGTTCAGGATAAATCAGTTACCTTCAGGCACGGTGTTGCCTTCGTAATTGGTTTTAGTGTGGTTTTTGTAGCTTTAGGTGCCGCAGCCTCCGCGATTGGAACATTGCTCTTCGACGTGCGCGATACAATCGCAAAGATTGGAGGAATCGTCGTAATTGTGTTTGGTTTGCACACAATTGGAATCATCAACATCCCCATTCTCAATACCGACACGCGTCGACAAACGAAACCTGGAAAATCGAGCTATTTCTCATCGAGCATGATGGGCGTAGTCTTCTCTGCCGGTTGGGCGCCATGTGTTGGCCCGGTGCTGGGTGCGGTATTGACATTGGCCATAAGTGGCTCCGAGGTTACACAAGGTGTTGTCCTTCTTAGCGCCTATTCAGCCGGCCTCGCCATTCCATTCTTGCTTGCAGCGCTTGGAGTAGGACGGATTACGGAACTGCTCAAGAGACACAGTAAGGCTATTCACACTTTATCGATAACAACCGGCGTGGTATTAGTGGCAGTAGGGATCATGTTATTCACGGGCTCCTTGGAGAAATTGGCTCAATTTGGTTTCTTTGTCGACTTTGGACTATAAGGGTGTACACATGCTGAAAATAATTAGGAAGTCGAAAATTCTACTTTCGATCGTTGGAATAAGTGCATTTGGGCTGGCATTGCTCACTCTCAATATCATCCGCCAACCATCGCCTAATTCCAATGCAGTGCGTCCTGAGCCCGATCCGATAGGCAACCTCGAGGTTGCTCCGGTCTTGGGATCGTTATCCCCTGAGTTCGAGTTGCTAGATTTGGCTGGTGATCGCGTCAAGTTAAGTGATTTCATCGGTGAGCCGGTGGTCATAAACTTCTGGGCAACTTGGTGTGGGCCCTGTCGTATAGAGATGCCTGCGCTCGAAGCGAGGTTTAAGGAATATGAAGCTTCCGGACTTAAAATCCTCGCAGTAGATTTTGACGAGTCAGATGAGAAAGTGCGCAAGTTCGGTGATGAATTAGGCCTCACATTTACAATATTGCTCGATCCTGGGGCCAATGTACAAAAGCTTTACAGGATCAGGGCTTATCCAACTTCGTTCTTCATTGATCGGGAGGGTGTTATCCAGGTCCAACACTTCGGGGCGATGACAGAAGAACAGCTCGATGCTAATCTTGCCCAGATTGGAATTGGTATCTGAGATTGGGAATGGCCGGCCCGACCCGAATATCCGGCCAGGGCATCGATAACGGGACGAATGTTGATTAACGAGTCACGCTGCAAGGGATCCGAGCGAGATCGTATTAACCTCAGTGGAGGCTCTACGAGTGGTGTGGAAAGGAAAAGTCAATGTTTATAAAGCTAAAGAAGGGTCGATTGTTTCTCGCAGTGGGAATAAGCCTAGTCTTGGCTGCATGTGCTCCGGTTGTATCGGACAATCTGCCGAAGAGATCGGATCAGAATCTTGAGAATCCACCTGGCGCTGGTGGAATTGAAACGGAGGCAGAAGTGGACAGAAGCGAAGATCCGTTTGATGGGGTGAACGTAAAATTCAATCTGAGTTTCTGGCCGGACACCGATTTCACCAAACATACGATTGATTACAATGAGATCTTTTCCGGCGGTCCACCTCCTGATGGAATTCCGGCAATCGATTCGCCCGTTTTCGAGGCAATTGAGCGGGGCGATCAATGGCTGGGGGAGGATTGGCCGATAATGTTTTTTGAACGAAACGGGGATGCGCGTGCTTATCCCTTGGCAATTCTCATTCATCATGAAATCGTGAATGACGTTGTGGGAGGAGTACCGGTTGCGATCACATTCTGTCCTCTCTGTAATTCCACGATTGCGTTCAATCGTACGCTTGCGGATGGAAGAGTATTGGATTTTGGAACGACTGGAAATCTAAGAAATTCGGATCTGGTGATGTATGATCGCCAAACAAAGTCATGGTGGCAACAATTCACTGGAGAGGGAATTGTAGGCGAGCTTACTGGTGTGCAATTGGAGTTTCTGCCATCGCAAATTGTCGCCTGGTCCGATTTCAAGGAAAATCATCCGGAAGGAACAGTGCTCTCTCGGAATACCGGTCATTTGCGCCCCTACGGAAACAATCCCTATGCCGGGTATGACACGATCGATAGCAACCCATTTTTCCCAGTCAGCGGCGATGATAATCGCTTGCTGCCCAAGGAACGCGTCGTTGCGATCCAAATCGATGGAATCGACGTCGCCTATCCCTTTACGCTCTTGAGCGAGCTGAATGTGGTGAATGATCAAATCTCTGGCGATCCACTGGTGGTATTTTGGGCCGCAGGAACTGAGTCTACTTTTGGCAATGGGGGCCCAGATACTGGATCGAGCAGTGTTTTCATTCGCATAATCGATGGTCAGGAGCTGACTTTCGTGAGCGTGGCCGATGGGTTTCAGGATGAGCAAACGAACAGCCTGTGGAATATTTTTGGTGAGGCGATTGAAGGCGAACTGAGTGGCAAAAAGATGGAGCAAGTTGTCTCTGGTGAGCACTTCTGGTTTGCTTGGGTCACTTTCAAGCCCGAGACAATTGTTTGGTCGCCTGCTGGCTGAGGGCGTCGCATTGCAATTCCATAGTTGAGGTGATGTTCCCCCGCCAATGGGCGCCGTGACCAACGAATTCCCCTGTTCTGTCATTCTGAGCCGCAGCGCAGCGCAGGGGAAGAATCTCGTTTTGTATGGGTGAAGCCCCATTCTGGACAAGAACGAGATCCTTCGCTTTGCTCAGGATGACATTAATAGGTTTGCATTAATGGTGTCGAAGAGGTTCCCTCGCAGATGGGCGCCGGGAGCAACGCATTCCCCCTATTCTGTCATTCTGAGCCGGAGCGCAGCGCATAGTCTGGACAACAATGCGGCAAACCTGGGCTTAATCAGGACTGATTGGCGTTACCGAAGGATCGATAAAACCTGTCTGCAATTCATCGATCATCTTTTCAATCCACTGCAGCCTGCCAATCGAGAGCAATTCTTGATTTACATCCTCCACGAGCAATGGTATTTCTGCGCGCCAACCGCCTTTCTCCTCCAGAATGTCATTCCATTTCTCGCGAATTGAAATCTCAGGCGCAAATCGAAGCGTGGCAATCCAGCGCTCGGCATCAGCCGGCATACTGACTCCAATGAAATTCAGCTCACTATTCATGAGTATTTGCAGCATTTCTGTGTCGCCAAGCTGCATGTTGATAAACAACGTATCAACGGCATTTGCCGCAAAAAAATCAGCCGCTTGTCTCCAATCCTCATCTGTACGATTGGCCTTGAGCGCGAACGATAATGGATAATCGTAATATGGTGGGTAGGTCAACCGGCAAAGTCCACAGAAATAGATCATCCCGTTTCGAAAGCCGGCGGCGCGTATTCCGGCGCCTTCGTCGATAAGGGTTGCAACGCGCCAATCCGGCGTAATCACAGCTGCAAGGTAGCCTGCGAGAAAAGATAATTGATCTTCGCGAAATCCGTTTGCTCCAAGCAGGCTGAGATTATGCTTCGTTCCCAGGCCGGATATTCCGACGGCGACAAACTGCACCTGGGGTGATAGATCGGCCCATTGCTCGATATCCGGGGCCGGAGGCAGGGCCACGACCACACGAAGCTGAGAATCGACGTCTTCTGCAGGATAGCTGGCGCGCTGTTCAAGGGCCCATCCCTGGTCAGCCGTCAAATCTTGCAACGCAACTAGCAAATGCTGTTGGATCTGCCGATGCATGCTGGGGTCGGCAACAATGAATAATTTGGGAGGAAGGGCATCATCTGTCGAATTCGGAGATTGAATTTCTTCGGTTAAGGATGCTGATGGAGGAGGACGTGTAGGCAAAACAGCAGGCGTCGTGGGGTTGGGGGCGCACGCAGATAGAAATATCGCGATGATGGGGAAATAGGCTTGCCATCGATAGCGTGTGTCCATTTAATTCGAATCCACACTGGGACCATACCTATAAGGCCAGGCACAATGGCACCAAGATATCGAAAAGCTCAATTTCGTCTCTTTCGAGGAGGCGATTCGGGGCCGGCAAGAATGCTTGCTGAAAACAAACCCACTATCGTTGCCAGCAATGCCGGAAAAATGTTTAGTGGCCCAACACGTACCAGATGCCAATCCAACCATTCGCCGACGAGATGACCGGCAAAAAAAGCGACCCAGGCAGTGAGCAGGTATAGAAAAAGGCGAGGCAAACGACCTCCCCGAAGCAAATGGAAAACTAGGCCGCAAATAGATGCGAGAAGCGATCCAAAGAATAAGCTTGGCAATGTCATGGTTGAATTAATCCACCACCCAAACATTCTCCTTCTTTGTAAAAAACTGCGAGCTGGCCAGGAGTAATATCGGCAATAGGATTTTCGAGATCAATTTCTGCTTTCTGGCCAGACCGTGGGATCAGAGTCGCCCATTGCTCAGCCGCTCGATAACGCACTTGGACCCCAAGCCGAATTTTTTCATCAGGGGCTTCACCGTTCACCCAATGCAGGTCCTTAATGATGAAATTTGTCGATCCCAGTGCATCTTTCGTGCCCACAATCAAGTGGTTGCGCGCAAGATCTTTTCGAATGACATAAAGTGGTTGAGGGGCGCTGATACCCAGTCCCTTTCGCTGCCCAATGGTGTAAAATGCTAAACCCTTATGCTCCCCTAAATATTTGCCTTGAACCGAAAATATGGCTCCTCCAGCTGGAAGAATTGCGCCGCTATTTTCAAGAAAGAGTCGATAATCTCCTCCGCCGATAAAGCAAAGATCCTGGCTTTCGGGACGATCTGCGACAATTAATGAATAGTCATGGGCGAGTGCACGAACTTCAGATTTTATATAGCCACCAATGGGAAATAGCGCATGCGACAATTGTTCTTGATTTAATATGCTGAGCACATACGATTGATCTTTCTTTAAATCCTTCGCTCTGTACAGGCTGTAACCGCCGTTTCTGCGCTTTACCTGCGCGTAGTGCCCCGTTGCCAGGTGCGTAGCACCAAGGACTTGCGCATAGTCAAGTAGGTAACGCCAACGAATATGCCGGTTGCACTCAACACAGGGATTCGGCGTTACTCCACGAACATAACCCTCGACGAAGAAATCCACGACGTTGCGTTTGAAGGTATCTTTTGCATCAAGCACATAGAAGGGAATATTAAGCTTGCCGGCAATTCGGCGCGCATTTGCCAAATCGGCCGGTGAACAACAACGGTTCTCCACCAGCTTGTCGCTCCACAAGCGCATCATGATCCCGATCACGTCTTCTCCCTGATCAACAAGAAGCGCTGCCACAACCGAGCTATCAACACCCCCGCTCATTGCAACCGCAATTTTTCTTTTTTTCACTAGGCGGAGATCTTTCGCAATCGTTCGACAGCTTCAGGGAGGATTTGGACCAGGCGTTGGATATCGGCCTCACGGGTGGGTCGGCCTACGGTCACGCGCAAAGATCCCAATGCCCAAATCGCCGGTAATCCAATTGCTTCAAGAACCTTCGAGGGAGCAGGATCACCCGTTTTGCAAGCCGAGCCTGAGGAGCATCCAAATCCTGCAGCATCTAACACACCAAGAAGCTGATTGCCGTCAATGCCTTTAAAAAGAAAGGAGGCGTGATTGGGGAGTCGCGAGGATAGGTGCCCACTGATCTGTGTATCGGGGATGATCTCAGGGAGCGCGCCAAGCAAATGATCGCGCAACCTGCTGTATTTTTTATTATGTTCGTCGCTCTCGGATTGGGTTATCTCGAGCGCGCGGGCCATTCCAACAATGAGGGGAACATTTTGGGTTCCTGCGCGCAATGAAAATTCCTGAGATCCGCCTGTCTGTTGCGCCCAAATGGTGTTCCCCGAGCGAATGTACAATGCTCCAACACCCTTAGGACCATAAAATTTATGCGCGCCTAAGGAAAGCAGGTCAATATTGAGATGGTTGACAGTGATATCGAGCTGACTGGCTGCTTGAACCGCATCTGTATGAAATGGAATCTCCCGCCGGCGACAAATATCGGCGAGTTCCGCAATCGGATTAATCGTTCCGATTTCATTATTTGCATAGATAATGGATACCAGGGCAGTATCATCTCGAATGCGGATTGCAAGATCATTTGGCGATACTCGACCATCTTCGTCCACAGGAAGAAATTCAAGATCAAACCCGAAACGTTCCGCGAGATTATGTGCGGTTTTTGAGACGGCATCGTGTTCCACGGGAGAGATTAATATATGCCGCGCGCCACGTGTGTTTTTGGCATACATCGCCAGACCTCGAACCGCGAGATTGTCGCTCTCCGATCCACAACTTGTAAAAACGATTTCCTCAGGAGCACAATCCATGATTGCGGCAATCGATTCTCTCGCATCCTCTACCGCAGTTTCCGCGCGTTGTCCCCAACGGTGAATGGACGAGGGATTTCCGAATTCGGTCGTGAAATAGGGAAGCATTGCCTCAAGAACACGTTCGTCTATCGGTGTTGATGCTGCATAATCCAGGTAAACGCCATTCTGTTGCATAGCGGAATTCTATCACGCAGGATAGCGAGAAAAAATAGATGAGATTTCAACCCATAAATAATTGAGCTATTCATCTTGCATACAGTTCTATGCTGGATCCAGAGAAATTGGGAAGGCAAATCCTTGCAGAGAGTATAATGAGCGGCGGATTTGACAGGGGAGGATTTCGGAATGCAACCGACGATCGAAGTTGTTCGCGGCATTGAAGTTCTCGATTCTCGGGGAAACCCAACCATCGAAGTGGAGGTCCGACTTTCGGACGGCAACAATGGTAGAGCGATTGTCCCTTCGGGTGCATCCACGGGGATTCATGAAGCCCTTGAACTACGCGATGGTGATAAGAAGAGATTTGGTGGAAAAGGTGTGCTCGGCGCCGTCAACAATGTAAATAGTGAAATCGCAAAATTTTTGCGTGGCAAGGATCCATTGGATCAGGGATCAATCGATCGAGGCTTGATTGACATGGATGGGACAGAAAACAAGTCAAGATTAGGTGCAAACGCAATATTGGGCGTGAGCCTTGCTGTGGCCAAGGCTGCTGCGAATTCGCAAGGCCACGCGCTGTATCGCCACATTGGCGGTGAGAAAGCCCACATCCTCCCGGTACCGATGATGAACATCCTCAACGGAGGCGCACATACCAGCTGGCAATCGACGGATGTGCAAGAATTTATGATCATGCCGCTTGGCGCGAGCACGTTTAGAGAAGGGTTGCGCTGGGGGACCGAGATCTATCATGCTCTAAAAACAATTCTAAAGAGCAAAGGGTATTCCACTTTGGTAGGAGATGAGGGGGGTTTCGCGCCGGATTTAACAACCAACAGCGAGGCAGTTGAACTTATTATTGAGGCGATCAAAGAAGCCGGGCTTGAACCGGGAGAACAGGTGGCGATTGCTCTAGACCCGGCTGCATCCGAGTTCTATGATGAAAATAGCGGAACATACTTCCTGAAGATCGAAGGCAAACAACTCACCAGCGAGGAGATGGTTGTCTTCTGGAAGAACTGGGTTGAGCGTTATCCGATCGTCTCGATTGAAGATGGCCTGGCACAGAACGACTGGACCGGATGGACCAAGTTGACTGCTGAACTGGGGCAGAAAATTCAGATTGTCGGCGATGATCTTTTGGTTACAAATCCGGAGCGTGTGCGCAAGGCAATTGAAATGGGTGCCTGCAACGCGCTGCTTGTAAAGTTAAATCAAATTGGCACTCTCACGGAGACGATTGAGGCAGTTCATATTTGCGACCAAGCTGGTTGGCGATCCGTGACCTCCCATCGATCGGGTGAGACGGAGGATACAACAATCGCAGACCTGGTGGTTGCATTAAACATGGGCCAAATAAAAACAGGTGCTCCAGCGCGATCAGATCGCGTGGCAAAATACAATCAGTTGTTGCGTATTGAGGAAATGCTCGGTAGTTCAGCCAAGTATGCCGGATGGGGAATATTGCGAGATGAGGATCTCGACAAATGATCTTTTCTCATCGGTCTTTTACAATATATTCGCACCGCATTCCATGCCATGCACGCAGGCAGGGCGCGCTGGCGAGTGCTTCACTAACTCCGGAATCAACCATCGATGCGAGTCAGCTTCATGCAGATAAATCAAGAATTCAAAGATTTATCGCGGTCCAGCACTTCATCCAGAGTTAATAATTCTCCTTGAGCCGGTCTTCGCATGTTCGGATCTTGGTGTGCACAATATGGACAAATGTGCCACGGCAGTTCCATCAACCGACCACAGTTTGTACATTCTTTATGCAGCCTGGTATGGCAGTGGGGGCATATTTGCCATTCCTTGTCGATTACGGAACCGCAACCCGGGCAAGTTGAGGAGGCCTCAATTTCGCCTAGCAGTACTTCGTCTTCCAGAGTTCGTTGATAAATTTCATCAAGCGTTTGCTTTGGCCTGAGAATTAAATAGATTATTAACCCTGGGATGTTGAGCAGCAGCACAATAAGCGAGGAGAGCAGTTGAACAATGCGATCGCGCGTCCTGAGCTGAATGTCACGCGCTGTCCAAAAAACAAGGCTCAACCACAAGGCAGCGATAAATGCGCCGAAAAACGCGCTACTATAAAGGAAAAATTTTCCCAAAGTCGTAAAATCGATGAATGAATCCATAGTTTGCTCCGACCAAAAGAAATTATAGCACGCCGAATTTCCGGCTCTTCGGCGTTTAGCTTGGGAAAAGCCACACGGCGAGTGGACCATCTAAGAGAAGGTGCTCAATGAATAAGCCGAGTACACAGCCTTATTTAATCGCGGATCTCGCTTCCAACGATAGGCCACGTGAGCGCCTATCTGACCTGGGCGCAGAGGTTCTTTCCAACGCTGAGCTGATAGCCATACTGCTGGGATCTGGCGTTAAGGGTCAGAACGTGATCGACCTGGCGCAATCTTTATTGCTGAAATTTGGTGGTCTCAGTGGATTGCATAAAACAGCATTTGATGAGTTATGCAACGTGAAGGGGATCGGCCCTGCCAAAGCAGCGCAACTTAAAGCTGCAATTGAGCTAGGCAGACGCTTAACCGCTGCATCGCCAGAAGAAAAACCCGTGGTGCGTTCACCGGAAGATGCCGCGCGCTTAGTGATGTATGCAATGGGTGCACTGGAGGTCGAACATTTAAAAGTGATGTTATTGGATACAAGAAATAGGCTAATTCGCATTGTCCAAGTTTATGTCGGATCATTAAATGCTTCACTAATACGAGTGGGAGAGATATTTCGAGAAGCTGTTCGTGCGAATGCGGCATCGCTGATCATCGTGCATAATCATCCCAGCGGAGATCCCAGTCCGAGCCCAGAAGATATCGCCGTCACGCTCGAAATTGTAAGTGCGGGAAAATTGCTGGATGTCGAAGTCCTTGATCACATCATCATTGGGAAGAATCGCTTTGTATCGCTTAAATCGAAAGGCCTAGGTTTCGAGAACGAAGAGCCTTCTGAACGGACATAAGACCTATGACGATGCGTCAACACTACAGCATGCATGCCTCGGCTGCCAATCTGTGCTGGCCTTATTCGATTGAATAGCCTAACTCGGGCAAATAGTCTGCGAACATTTCGAGCGCCTTCGCTTTGTGTTCGGCACTTAGCTCGACCCTCCAGCGGCCGCTTTTTCCGACGTTGAAGTGCAAATCATTTCCCCAGTTTTTGCGGTTGCGAGCGTCATAATGATCGATGATCTCGTTTAATACCTCATCATGCACAGGAATATCGATATGGGTAAATACTTTTTTTAGAGTGATACGCGGCTCCTTCAGAAGATCTTCATAACGCACAAGAAGCGCACGTTTGCTTCGAATCCAACGTTTGCTTATTTGCAAGTGGTACTTCGCGACCTGCATTGCGTTCTCCATCGTCGTTAACGTATCAAACCTGGTTCGAGATTGAATGCCTTGCTCGCGAATCCACTCCCCGTGTTCAAATAATGAGAGGGTTACGTCGCGCGGATCACGGTAGATATACACGGCCTTCATCATGCCTATATCGATCATTCGTTTCACAGAGGTAGTGGGCCGGCCATGCGTTTTCACGGTAAATGTTTTGCCGAACCAATGGGGGATACTGATCAGAGCGAGCCGATGGAACCGTAAAGTCCGCGAAGTGCAATCCGATGCCGAAAGCATCCTCTGTAGGCGAAATCGATCACGGATCCAACGCCCATCATCATGACCAGCGGCCACAACAAGATCGTTCACCATATTAAAGAACCAAGACGAACCAGCTTTCAGCATGGCTGCGGTAAGCACAATCATGAAGTTGCTCGGAGAGGTTGTGAAATTATCATTCCGCTTATCTCTGTGTGCAATAAGTCAAGGTGGCCCGGATTAGCATATTCTCCATCAGTTGAGATCTGGCTCACCTGTTTTTTGTCCATCAGGTCCACAGGTAAAGTTAAGCGACCAATGATTTCCGGTAATAAAAAAGGTGCCGAGCGTTCCATCGTAATTCTTAAACATGGAGGATGGCCAGGATAGGCGTTAGGGTGAGAGGGCTAAGCACCGTAGTTACCAGTATGACCCCGGTGACAAATTCTGGTTCCACATTGTATTCAATCGCGATAATGGATGTCAGCACGGCGGTCGGCATCGCCGCTTCCAATATGCCGGCTTGCATTGAAATTCCTTGCAGTCCAAATAATGGCGCCAGGCGGATAGCAATAAATGGGGAGACAATTAGCCGCAATGTGAGTGCAATTGCCAGGAGCCTCCGATTTATTTTTGGCATTCCATAACGTGCAATTTGCATTCCCAGGAAAATGAGCATGCTCGGAATGGCGGCTGCAGATAGCAGATCAATGGGCCGCGAAATAGCATCCGGCAGTGTGGTCGTTGTGGCACGCAGGGTAAGGGCAAGAGGGATTGCGTAGACTACCGGAACCCTTAACAAAGCGAGCAATGCATTCGCCGGGCGCATGCTGCCTGCGGCGGCAATGTAGATGCCGAATGAATTGGCGACAAGCGCGCTGGTTATAAAAAAGATGCTCGCCCAAGCCGCCGCTTCATTTCCTAAAGCAAAAGTGTTTAACGAAAGCCCATAGTTACCTGCGTTTGCGAAGATGGTTGTCAACAATAGGGCACTTAGTAGTCCCGCAGGAAGGCTGAGCAATTTACCAATCGTCCAACTGAGCAGACCGACAGCAGCCATGCTGCTCGCTGCAAAAAGGGCCATTTGTGCCATTTGCACGGCCTGGATGGGGGTCGTGATTAGAAGCTTGAATATAAGCGCAGGGGCAAATACATAGAAAATAACCTGGGATAGCGGTCGAGCAGCGATGTGTAATTTTTTTTGAAATAAATAGCCGACAAGAACGATGAGTAGGATAGGAAGTAAATTATCAGCAAATTGGTTTAGCAGGGAAGTCAAGTACCAAGTTCCTGTCCCGCGATGCTATCGCTGGGGACCATATCCCGAGTGCTGTTGGTAAAATCCAAATTATCGAGCGCATCCTGAAGAAAGAGAAGCTCTATTTCCTCGTCATCCGCACTATCCATAAGCGAACTTAATGCCCGAGTCGCTGATGAACCTCCAATTTGACTGATTGACCATGTGGCTGCTCGCCGAACAAGTGGATTAACATCGTCAAGCAATTCGATCAATTCCGGTATGGCTTCCCTGATTTCAAGTTCGCCTGCCGCTACGGCAGACTTATTACGCAGGGCAGGGGATTGGCTATGCAAATGTCTGCTAATGGTTTCAGCCCAATGCTCATCTGCAGATCGGCCCATGGCGAGTAACGCGGATTGAATCAGATCCTCATCTTCGGAATTGTAGGCATCCAGGATTATCTGATCTACCTCTTCACGAGAGGAATAGCCCAATGATTCTATACAGCCGCACTGAATAAGCATTGCGCTTTCGCGACGCAACGAATTAAGTAAGGCTTCTTCTGCATCGACAAGAAACTGGCGAGGATAACTATCCGTTTCGCCCTTTAAAATAAATGGCCCTAAAGCCTTCGCCGCAGACGCGCGGACTTCAATAGATGGATCATCGAGCAGGTTAGAAATGAGCGTGGGGATAAGTTGATAATCATCCGATTCCCATAAATTGCGGATTGCCAGGTGTCTAACATCAGCTTCAGAATCCATGATCGCAAATCGATTAAGGGCGTCAAAAGATAACTTGAAATCATCGGCGGCAAGGTTGCCAAGGGCTTCCAGCAATTGCTTCCTCTTGTTAGGGGGAATATTTTCCCAGTGTTCGTCGAGGAATTCAATTCCCGCTTGATCGAGATCGGATAACTCCGCTAGCCAATCGGATGATGGCAATTTCTCATCATCGACAAGGAGGTCGATGAGTTCCTTTGATTTATTGGTCATAGGGGTGCCCATATAAAATTTTAAGGGAGCAAAATGGGATTAACAAAATCCAAGAAATTAACATAGATGAGTATAGCAATTAGTACAGCAAATCCGATCGTGTGTGCCAAACCTTCATAACGCGGATTGATTCTTTTTCCAAGCACAAATTCCAGAAAAACAAAGATCAAACGGCCACCGTCAAGCGCGGGGAATGGCAAAAGGTTTGCAATCGCAAGACCAGCGCTGATGACGCCAATCAAATTTAAAGTCAGGAATGGACGTTGTGAAGAGCGGTCGATTGCTCCGGCCCATGCGAGCATATCGTACATTCCCTTTAATCCGCTAATGCGTGCCTGATCCGGCTCGATTTCACCACTAATGAGACGTCCCGGGAGGAGGATAATCTGGCTAAATTGGATCGCAGTAGAGCGGTATCCAAAGTTTATGGCTTGCCCCCACGAAATTTCACTCGTCGGATGGCCAAGGATAACACCCACTGGGCCTTGATCATCCGGATAAATCTGGCGGGGGATTAGGGCGAGCGTTTCGAGCTCGCCAGCGCGCTCAATCGTCAGCTGTGTTTGGCGGCCAATTCTCTCCGCAATTGCCTCTACCATGCTTTCAAAGGTAGTGATTTCTACTCGATCGACAAATAATACTATATCGCCCGGAAGAATTCCTGCTTCATATGCCGGTGTATTTTCAAGTACATTCGTGATCAAAACTATTTCATTGTCGGGGGCGGCAAATCGGAAGGCAAACGTGAAGGCAAGAAGGGCAAGCAGAACATTGGCAAAGGGTCCGGCCAAGAGCACAGCAGTTCGAACGCGTTTGGAAGAAATTGCAAAACCACCTTCCACCTCAGGATCATTCTCGCCCGCAATACGAACGAAACCACCGAAAGGAAGCCAATTAAGTGAAAATCTCGTCCCGGCAGCATGAAAAAGAGTTAACATACGGGGAGGGAAGCCAAGGCCAAATTCATCCACGCGCACACCGAGCAATCGGGCGATAAAAAAATGTCCCGACTCATGCCCAATGATTAAGCCACCAATGACGAGTATAAAAATCAGAAAATCTGACAAAACCTAACCCTCGCAAGAACGAAAATAATGGATCGAATTATATCACTCTCAACAACCTGCGCTCATAGGAGATGGGCACCATTGCCTTGAGCGCAGAGGATGACTTCCTGAACTCCAGGAAGTTTTTTGAGTCTATGTTCCACCTCGTTGGCTGATGCAGGTGTACAAAGACAGTGTACATTCGGTCCCGCGTCGATCGTATAACACACCTCCAGTTTTTCTGATTGCCACGATTTGACCGCTTGCATAATTCGTACCGTCTCCGGAGTCCAGTAGAGCAGCGCTGGAGTGGAGGTCTGCATGACAGAGTGCATTAAATTGCTGTCTAATTCGACAATTTGGCACAATAACTCAAAATCCTTGTCCTTAATCGCTGCGCGGCATAAGGCCAGGCGTCGTGGAGTGTCGGAAACTCTGGCCGTCTGCAAAGGACTGCTCTCGGCGATTTTATGGCCGCGCGTCGATCCGTAAGGCTTCTCAGATTGATCAACAAGAGCGATTAAATCCATTAACTCCCAATCTTTTCCAATTGATAAAGGCTGGGAAAAGGAGTCTGCATCGTCTGTTCCCACAAACCATTCGACGAAAGCACCGTAAAGCGATCGACATGCAGAACCGGAACCGCGGCGAGCGATTCTTGAAAGTGTTTTCGTATCCAAATCCAATCCGGCGGCCTGGGCGGCAGCCACACTAAGCGCCGCAAAAGCCGCCGAAGAGGAGGCAATTCCAGCAGCAATTGCAAAATTGGAAGAGCTAGTCACTCTTGCGAGGTGATGCGTGTTGGCAAGGGAGCGAATATGGTTTAGGAGGTCGGATACGCGATCTGATGCACGTTTTGATGCTTTTTGACCATTAATAAACAGCTCATCAGCGCTTAAGTGGGAGTCAAATTGCACAGTGGTTTGGGTTTCTAATCCGGCCAATGTCATTGAGATCGAACCATTCGAAGGCAAGCGCAGGGTGTGATCTCGGTTCCCCCAGTATTTGATTAGAGCAATATTAGGGTGTGCTATAGCTGTAACGGGGTTCAATTTTTTCCTGCCATCCCGAGGAGTCTACCATGAACAAAAGGGAAATGACCTTCCTAATATCGTGCTTCCGCTTACCTTTGGAGCAATCCGGGTTGCCCTTTTCTCAGGGAAGTGTATGATAACGCGGTATTTGAGTCGAGGCGCGGCCTGCTGCCAGGTTGTATGGAGTTTCCTGACTGAATTCAGTGCTTTTCGCGGCAGGCATCGGTCAAGGGCACTTTTTGCGATAGAGATTGCAGTAGTCGATAAGGAGCGAGAGCATGAGGACAGCGCGTACCATGGGAAATCTCGTATTTGGTGTTTGGCTTCTTCTATGGGGATTGGTGCAGATCATTGATATCCCATTTCCCCTAAGTAATATAATTCTTGGCGCGTTAGCGGTTGTCGCGGGGATGCTGCTCTTACTTGGTCTATAAAGCGAATAATTCCTGCAAACAATTTTTTATTTTCGCGCTAGTCGTCCCCGCCATACAACATCGTGGAAGGTTGCCGACAGTTTAATTTACCCCTTGATCCCTTAACAATCCACCCCTAAAAGTACTCTTCTACTATACACATTTACGATGCCGCAGCGCTGTGCATGATCTTGCCACATCCGCATTGCACGGGCCGATAAATTCTAAAGCCGTACACGCGTAAGATATCTAAACCATGCCACGTCTATTAAGCGATGAAGTTTCGTATGCGCTATTGTGCAGGTTGAAGCTCTGATAATTGAACGAGATGGATAAGAATTAACAGATTTGGAGGGAAGGAATGACTGATAAACCAATTCACATCAGCGATGCTGAGTTTGAGGAGAAAGTACTTAATTCAAAGCTTCCTGTAATTGTGGACTTTTGGGCCCCTTGGTGCGGTCCATGTCGAATGGTAGCACCAATTTTGGACAGAATTGCAACGGATTATGCAGGAAAATTAATCGTTACAAAGGTAAACACCGATGAAAACTCGGAATGGGCGATTAAGTACGGAGTTCAGGGGATACCGACGTTGCTCTTTATAAAAGATGGCGAGGTCATCCGCGAGCAGGTTGGCGCGTTGCAGGAGACTCATCTTCGAGAACTGGTGGATAGTGTTTTCGCTGATTCGGAGGTCGTAGCTGCCGCCTAATCGAAGGATTCGATGAAATAAAGCAAAGGTAAATGCATAGAGGGCTGTCCCAAAAAGAGCGATTTTGGTATGTGCCCAATCAAAAACCAGCAGTAAGGGCGACTGGCCCGAGCTTTAGCTCGCAGCTTTAGCTCGCAGCTTTAGCTCGCAGCTTTAGCTCGCCGGTGCCCTTACACCTGTGATCGGACAGCGCTACTTGAAAGAATTCGCTTCTCTATCCTACTATCGAATGTATTGCCCTTTTGGGACAGCCCGTTTGTTTCAATCTCCTAAGGTTTTCGCGCTCGCTCGCTGCCAACAAAATATGAGGGGAGGGGTGGCTGAGGGGATTTGAACCCCCAACCGCCGCATCCACAGTGCGGAGCTCTGCCTGTTGAGCTACAGCCACCAAAGCGCGTGGATTCTATCATTAAGTAGTTGCCCGCTCAAGCGACCTGCGCAAATGTTCGATGAGATCATCCTGATTTATCTGATCCTGTTCCCCGCTCTTGAGATTTTTTAAAGCGACAATTCCATTTTTTGCTTCATCCGGGCCTAAAATGAGCGCAAATGGGATCCCCTGTCGATCTGCGTATTTGAACTGCCGATTGAGGCGATGGGGCTCGGGATACCATTCTGCTTTTATTCCCGCCGCCCGAAGTTTCGCGGCGAGAGAAAGCGTTTCGTTGCGAAGATTTTCTTCAAAATAAATGACCAGAATATCGGAGGGGTTTACTTGTAATTCCGGTAATAAAGAATAATTCTCAAGTACAAGGCGGAGGACAACATCCCCCATAGCAAATCCAACACCGGGAAGTGATTGGCCGCCAACTTCGGCGACAAGATTGTCGTATCTGCCTCCCCCCAATATTGCTCGCTCTGATGCACCGATATCGCGAGCTTCAAAAACGGTTCCAGTATAGTAGTCTAGTCCTCGTATGACGGTAGGATCGTATTGAAGATATTTTGATATATTAAGCGCATCAGCGGCAGCAAAAAAAGCGCTGAGTTCTTCGGAATCTGCCCATGCCTCCTCCCTGGCAAGTATGCTCTTAATTCGATTTACCTCATTCGGATCAAATCCTAGTTTTTGGCCGTACTCCTGCCATTTTTGAATCCCCATCTTGTCTTTGCGGTCGATATATCGAAATATTTGGGAATACTGCGCCGCGGGAAACCCTGCACGGTTAAGCTGGGATTCCATCAGGTGTCTATTGTTGATAAAGATGCGCACTTGGTCTGAATTAAGATTCAATTTCTCAAAAAAAGCCGCCAGCACAGCGACAATTTCGGCATCTGCCTGAGCCGAATCGACCCCGAGTAAATCGATATTCCACTGGAAAAATTCTCGGCTGCGGCCTCGCTGAGGTTTTTCATAACGCCAAAATGGCCCGAAAGACCACCAGCGAATGGGAGGTTGAAGGTTTCTGCCAAGTGCGGCTACCATGCGGGCAAGCGAAGGGGTAAGCTCAGGGCGCAAGACGATCTGTTCGCCACCTCGATCTTCGAAAACGTAGGCTTGTTCCCTTACAAGTTCATCCCCTGATTTAGCTGCATACAATTCAAGGCGTTCCAAGAAAGGAGCCTCGTATTCTTGATAGCCGAAAGACTCGGATACCTGGCGGATAGCGCCATGCAGCCATGTTCGGAATGCCATATTTTCGGGATAATAATCTCGGGTTCCCTTAACGGGCTTAATCATACGCATACGCCTTGATTAAGGGATAATCGAAGCGTTATTTTGGGGGAGCTGCACGACCGGATCGCCAACCCGAATCGTCCCTTCCTCGAGCACGCGCACCAACAGACCTCGCTCGCCATCAATATCATCGCGCATTCCGGGATGAAGTTCGTTGAGCATATCGCATGGCTTGCAGTCGGTTGTAACTTCGAGCAAAGTATCGCCAATACGGAGTAGGGATCCAGATTGGATAGCTGAAAGTTGCATGCCGGAAACAACAAGATTCTCCCGCAAATCACCTGGGTTAACCTTAAAGCGCTTCAGAATTGATTGCTCTACGATGAGGATCTGTCTTTTCTTTTTGCCATACGATGCGTCCCCTATGATTCCTTCGTACGCTATCGTCTGCAGGTCGGCAACTTGATGCATCGGTTGACCATGGTTCCGTTTAATAAATAAATTTTCTACTTTTCCACTCATGACAGTTCCTTTGAGCTGATTTGGGTTTTCCAGCGTGATATGCTTATACGATATTTGCGTTAAAACCAATGACTAAGGTAGATCTATGGCCGGCCTGCCTATCATGTTTCTTCTCCTTACGGCAATTCTACTCTGGCTCATACGACGAAGCCATATCCGTGTGCTCTGGATGGTGTCGCTAGCCGGAGTGTTTGCTTCCTGGATCAGCATCCTAATCCTAACATACGCACTTCCTTTGCAATTTGTTTTCCTTCGCGGGCAAACCGACACACATAATACGATTCTAAGGCTGGATTTAACTTCCTGGCCGTTTGTTCTCATCCTGTCCACTTTGTTCCTTTCGTCGCTGCTGAGCACATTTACCAATCGCAATGAGTTCGCATGGAAGTTTGCGTTTCAATTTATGGTTGTGGCAGCTGCAGGTTTGGCTGCCGCAATGGCAGGAAATGTCTTAAGCTTTGTATTAAGCTGGTCTGTTCTTGATTTAACAATCCTCGCCATCGGTTTGAATAACGCACGAGATGAATCCGAATGGATGCAAGCGATCCAAAAATTCGGGTTTAGGGCAGCGGCAATAATACTTCTGATGGTGGCCGAGTTATTGAATCGAAACGCAGGCGGAACGGAAGATCTGAGGGACATTCGTTCTTTCGCGGTTTTCGGATGCCTATTTATCGTTTTGCTGCTTCGGTCAGGAAAATTTGGCAAAGATGTGAGCTTGGGAAAATGGCAACCCCCTGCGCTCTCAATGCAGGCGATCTTATCCAGAGTCGCCGCGTTTTCTCTGCTTGCGCGTGTGTTAACTTCGTCCTTTCATCCATCCATTATTGCTGAACTTAGAATCGCAGGGGTGGCATTCGCGGGCTGGGCGATCGCCGCTTTGTTGATTAACGGGCAACTCCGGAAGAAAAGGGTTGATCCGGGACTCATTTTTCTAGGTGTAGTCCTACCTATGCAGGCGCAATCTCTGCATTCGCCCGAGCCGATCGCGGTAAACATGGGAGTCCTATTAATACTTTTGGCAGGGGCGTCTCGTAATCTTAAAACGAGTCGAACCTGGCACATGGTTATCATTGGCACGCTTGCCCTAATGATTGTCGGAATGCCAGGCTCATTCGGAAGTGCACTTATCCGAATGGCAACACGCATCATTCAAAGCCAAAACCTGGTAGGCTTTTGGTTGCTTGCTCCGCTGGTACTTATCCTATTTGGGTCGCGAATCATCGTGCAAGGGCTCGATACCATTAAGGAATTTGATTCCCGGGCTGCAGGGCCATCCGTGCGAGCCACTTTCGCGATGCTCCTGCTGCCATTTTCGGGCTTTGCCACTTTAATGGTTGACCGTCCGATTACACTGGCGGGAGCTCCAATTTTTATCGCTATGGTAGGCGCAATGATAATCAGCCTAATTGCGTTACGCCGGCTCAAAATTATTCCCCACGCCAATCATTATTCCGAATTGATTTCTCGGACGCTCCGCCCGCTCATAAGAGGAATGTTCCTTCTGTTTCGTCAAGTCGTTCACGGTTCTGCGGTTCTATTTGAAGGTGAAACCGGGATGTTATGGGTTTACGTGATATTGCTTTTTTTGTTCGTAACGTTTGGCATCTTGAGCTAATGAATGTTCCTCAATACCTGGCCCCCTTGCTTTCCATCATCGCCGGCGTAAGCGCAGGCCTGATTACGGTTCTTGATGATCGTCGGTATGGACTTGGGATGATGGCTCTCCAATATTTCTGTGTCTCCATTTTCGCCGGCCTATTTATTTCCATGAGCGTAATGCCCTTGAAATTGATCGGTGGAACGTCGGTAATATTGATCATGTACCGGAGCGTTGGCCAACTGGGTTGGAAACAAAATGGCCGTGCGGAGGAAAATCTTCCCTCCGGAAGATTGTTCAGGATTATCGCCGTCCTACTGCTCATTACGGGTTCGCTGGGCATAGGTCGAACTCTTTTTAGCGGGCTGGCGAATATTCAGCCCGTGGCAATTTCTTCCTTCTTGCTGCTAAGCGCACTCGGATTACTGCAGCTAAGCCTCAAGGAAGGTCCATTCGAGGTCGCACTTGGCCTTTTTACCTTGATTAATGGATTTGAACTCATCTACAGTTCATTGGAATCTTCGCTAGCCGTTCTGGCGCTCCTGGCTTTGACGCATATTGGAATAGCCATTGCGATTAGCATCATCGCGATTGATGTTGCCCCTGGTCTTGAGGGAAGGTGATGAACGCGTCTCTGCTCACTTTTTCCATTACCGGGATTGGCATTTTGGTGCAAGTATTTACTCGGAAGCGGCATTTATTGGCTTCATTGTTATCCAGCACCTTCGCGTTTCTAATTGCGATTTTTATTTTTTCTATCCCCATGGATCGCGCTTTCACATTGATGGGCGCCTCTATACGCGTCAACAGCACATGGCAAATCTTTGGACGCTCCCTTGTCCTGGATGAGTTTAACCGCCAGGCAGTAGGATACTTATATCTGATTGGCGGCGCGATCTTGGGTTCGGCCTGGATTTCAAAACCGACACGGATGTTTCACCCACTAGGATTGGCTATTCTTGCTCTCGTTGCCGCGTCACTGATGGTGGTTCCCTTTCTCTTCGCAGCAATATTCCTTGAACTCGCGGCAATTACTTTCCTGCTTGTCCTTTCCACAAGGACAATCGGCACGGCGCGCAGCGGGTTGAGGATGCTGATATTGTATACGTTGGCAATGTTGGCGATCTTGTTTGCCGGGTCGATGATTGAACTATCCGGGATGAGTGATTTGAGTGTCATCCTGCTGGATACTCGGGTCAGCATTCTTCTCGCATTTGGATTTGCGATCTTATTAAGTATTCCTCCATTTCATGCATGGTTGCCGATGGCCGCCGGCGAAACCCATCCGTTTGCCATCGCATTGGCATCCACCGTCCTTCCGGCGGCCGGTCTATTTTTCGTTTTACGCTTTTTTGGAGCGTTATCCCTGGCGGTAAATGAATCCAATCTTCTGGAGATCATTCGTATTTTCGGGGCGACCACCGTCTGGGTAGCTGCACTTTGGGGGGCCAGTCAAAAAAGCTTCGCAAAAATGGCTGCCTATGCCACTGTATCGGACTTGGGGGTGATGCTCATTGCCGTCGGGCTTGGATCTGAGCAAGGTATTCGTCTGGCATTGGCAATTACCGCCGCGAGATTTGTAGGGTCCCTATGCCTGGCAATTGGGCTTGCAAATAATTCCGACAAACATCGATTTAATCCACAGGAGGGGGAGCCGATTGATGCAGCGCTCCCACCAAATAGCGCTGCCAGATTGGTGACCTTCCTTGGGACTGCTTCCATCGCTGGATTGCCACTTACCGCTGGATTTCCTGCGAAATGGCGCCTGTTGCAGATCCTTGCCACCGGAACGGCCTATGCTTGGATCTCGATTATGGTTGCAATGTTTATCTTTGGGTTTCGAATTCTGCGATTTGCGCAAAAATATAGATCAAACGGTCCAGTGAATGACGGCGCACAATCGGATGCGAAAATAACTGTGTTTCTCTACGCCGCTATTTTTCTGACTTTCGCATTCGGATTGGTTCCGCAAGTACTTAATCGCTGGATTGAGCATACAGTTATGGGTTTGGGTCTCTTAATCCCTTGACGGATTGAGGGAATGCTATAATCGCACGAAATGGAGCAACAGGTATGGCGGAAGATCGATTAGAAGGTCGAATTGATTGGCTGGATAAACAACGACGCAAGGATGCAGACCGCATCAAAACCTTGCAAGAAAAAGTTGCAAAGGCAGAGAAATTGCTTGCCAAGCAGGCAAAGCAGGTGAAAGAGGCAGTGAGTGAAATAGCACGTATATCGGCTCAAGCCTCGCAAATTCGTCAATTTGACGACGCGGTGGCGAATCTGAGAGCAGATTTTTCCCGGCAATTGCAGGGCCTAGTCGAGAGCCAGCAGAAGCGTGATACGCGCTTGGAAAAAATTCGCAACGCCGAAAGAGAAATGGCGTCAAAGTCGGTTGAGGAGCTGCGTTTAGAGTTAAAACAGCTGCAAGATATCCGCCAAACACTTGAAACTCGCAGGCATGAAGAAATTCGCATCAGTCGGGAATTAAATACCATGGAGAAAAAATTTGATGAAATTAAGCTCCGGGAAGAGGGGCTTTCAAGATCAATAACAACGAGTGAAGATTCTAGACTTGAAGGTGCAAAGCGCCTGGCTGAATTGCAATCGGAATCAACCGATTTGAGAAAGAAAATTGAGTCGCTCCGCGGGCTTGTTGATACCGTTGAAGACCGCTCAAGAAGATTTGAATCGTTCATTGCTGAGCTAACGGAGAATGAGAACAATCGTCGAGAGGATCAAAACATCTGGATCGAGCAGCAAGAACTCGGTCGCGTTAGTTTCGAAAAGGAATGGAAGCATTGGCTCAAAAGTTTTGAGGCTTTTAAGGGGCTTGCCGAAGAATCTGATATTCGAATGCAAATGTATGACGAAAATTACAGGGCGATGAAGAAGACGAAAATCGATCTTGAAAAAATCCTTGATCGCCTGGAGCGCAGGATCTCGGAGATTTCTGAAGTTCAGCGCATAGCTGAGGACAAGATAAAAAGCGATTGGTCGATGTTCCAAGCGGATGACATGAAGCGTTGGAACACTTTTCAACTGACAAATGATGAACAATGGAAGGAACATGATAGGCTGCACGAAAAACTAGGGCGCGATATTGGCGAGATGAATGAGAGTCTTGTTAAAGGGTTGGCTGTCCTTGAAAATTTATCGGAAAGTGGGCGCCGCCAGGTGACGGATCTTTTGAATATTGTCCGTCAATGGGCAGCGGAACAAGAAAGGCAAATGGAGCAGGTTAAGTAGCAACTGCGTTAGAAGACAAAGGGGGCGTAATCAGGATTTTATGAGGGTTCTCGGTACAGCCGGACACGTCGATCATGGGAAATCTACACTTGTCCTCGCACTTACAGGTATTGATCCAGATCGTCTGCAAGAAGAAAAAGACAGGCAAATGACAATCGATTTGGGATTCGCCTGGATGACGCTGCCTGAAAGCGGAGAGGTAGGAATCATTGATGTTCCCGGGCATCGAGATTTTATCGAAAATATGCTCGCTGGCGTTGGGGGGATCGATGCCGCCATGTTGGTGATTGCCGCGGACGAAGGTGTCATGCCGCAAACGAGAGAACACTTCGCCATTCTTAATCTGTTGGAGGTCCCGCGGGGCGTAATCGCATTGACCAAAATCGATCTTATCGAGGATGAGGCCTGGCTGACCATGGTGAGCGAGGAAATCAAGCAGCTTACGAGCAACACATCGCTTGCGAACTGGCCCATCGTACCCATCTCGGCGCAGGAGAAGCGCGGACTTGGCGAACTTCGAGAAAAGCTTGATCAAATCCTGTCCACCACAAAGGCCCGATTGGATATTGGGGCACCACGCCTGGGAATCGATCGCGTATTTTCGATAGCGGGATTTGGCACCGTGGTTACGGGCACCCTGAGCGACGGGGCGTTTGAAGTAGGCGAGGAGATCGAAATTCTTCCGCGAGCTTTTTCTGGAAGGATTCGGGGACTGCAGACCCACAAAAATTCCGTTGAAACCGCAATTCCAGGAGGGCGGACGGCAATCAATATCTCGGGACTTGATGTTAGTCAGATTCAACGTGGAGATGTAGTCGTTTTGCCGAATTCACATCAACCAACAACGATGCTGGATGTTCACTACCGTCATCTGCATGACAATGAACTTTCGATCAAGCACGATCAAGTCGTAAAATTCTATATCAGCGCATCGCAGCGCTCGGCGAGGATTCGACTGCTGGGGACAGATGAAATCAGGCCTGGAGAGGAGGGTTGGATTCAACTAATCTTGGACCAGCCGGTTGTGGCAATGCGCGGTGATCATTTTATCCTAAGAAGACCTTCTCCAGGGTTGACTTTGGGTGGCGGCGTCATTGCCGATCCCCACCCGTCTCGCAGACATCGACGATTTACTTCCGATGTTGTAGAGAAGCTTGAAAACCTGATACGTGGCGGCCCGGCGGAAATATTGGCCCATTCGTTACGATTGCTTGGCCCGGCTAAATTCGAGGACATCCTCAAACACGCGAATCTTTACGAGGATCAAATTTCTGGAGCACTTGCGCAACTCGGGGATCAAGGAGCTATCATTTTCTTGGGCAATATCCAATCGGATCCAGATCCTTCAGACATTGCCATTCACATCGATGCCTGGAATGTGCTTTCGGAAAAAATATTGAAGACCTTAGGCGGCTATCATACAAAATTCCCCCTTCGTTTTGGCATGTCACGCGAAGAGCTAAAAAGCCGATTAGGATTGAGCACTACGATTTACAATCATGTCCTCCTTCACATGGCTTCGCAAAATACGATTGATCTCAACAAATCGATTGTAAATGTCGCTGAATTTCAACCGACTTTGACCTCGGGCCTACGCAAAGAAGAGGCTGCGCTGTTGAATAAGTTTAATTCCGAACCGATGCGACCCCCCTCGGTTAAGCAAAGTATTGAACAAATTGGTGAAGAGCTTTACAACTATTTGCTGGCCAGCGATCAGCTTATCCAGGTATCTACGGAAGTTGTTTTCGCTCGGGCTGCTTATGAAATCATGCTCGACGAAGTGCGGCAGTTCCTGAAAAAAAACGATTCCATTACCGTGGCAGAGTTAAGAGATGCCGTCGGCACATCCCGGAAATACGCCTTGGCATTCATGGAACATCTGGATAGTATCGGAATCACGCAGCGCGAGGGAGATAGTCGAAAATTGGCGTAACTAGGTTTCTGCGGCAATCGACACGTTCTAAAAAGTGCGGTATCGCCATTGACCTGCCACCATCGTTGCGCAAGGCTGAATTCTGTACAAATGATTGGGATCGACGTCAAAAGGATTTTCTTCCAGCACGATCAGATCGGCGTAATAGCCGGGTTCAATTTTTCCTAATTCATGTTCGCGATAGGAAGCATAAGCCGGGCCAAATGTATAAGCACTTATTGCCTCTGCCAGTGTAATCTTTTCCTTTGGAATCCAGCCTTCGCCCCCATCCTTTTGACCCACCTTTTTGCGAGTTACCGCGGCGCTTATTCCCAAGAATGGATTGGGGCTCTCTACTGGAGCATCTGATCCAAATGCCAGCACGGCGCCGGAGTTCAGCAAGCTGTTCCATGCGTAACTGAGATTTGATCTGTCGCCCCAAAACCTATCCGCCATTTCCATATCCGAGATAGCGTGAATAGGTTGCATGGAGGCGATAATATTAAGTGCCGCGGTCCGATTGATGTCCTGAGGATGAACGAGTTGCAAGTGTTCAATGCGGTGACGAAGCTTGGGCAGACCTAGCGCGGCTTCGGCCTTGCGCAGGGCATCATAGGCATTCAGCACCACATGATTTGCTCTATCGCCAATCGCATGAATGGTGAGCCCAAACCCCGCCTGCGCCGCGCGCAAACCAAGCGCTGTGATTTGCTCATCATCTAAAAGCAACATTCCGAGATTATTTTCTTCCCCTACATAAGTTTCAAGCATGGCAGCCGTTCGCGGGCCCAACGCGCCGTCCGAGAAAATCTTGATATTGCCGAATTGCAACATGGAATTTCCAAAACCTGGAGCCAGCCCAATCGCCAGCGCCTCACTTAACTTATCCACGGGAATGTTCTTTAACACCCGCAATCCAAGCTGGCCTCGCCGCTGGAGGCGTTGATAGGCCCGAAAACAATCTGGACCATCGAAATCGTGAACGCCCGTAAGCCCCATAACCCAAAGATTTTCCTGGGCAGTCAAAATTAATTCGGCCAGCTCTACTTCGGATGGATAGGGAATGGTTGCAGCAACAAGCCGCATTGCATTTTCAAATAATATTCCTGTGGGGTTGCCTTTGGAATCTCTCTGAATTTCGCCACCAGCTGGATCGGGAGTACTCGAATTGATCCCTGCTAACTGCAATACTTTGGAGTTGGCCCATCCGGCATGGAGTGACTTTGCCGTGAGGTAGATGGGGTGCGCTGTAGAGATTCTGTCCAAATCGTGAGAGGTGCCATACCTCGTCCAGAAGTTCTGGTTCCAACCATGGCCAAGAATCCAACGCTGGGGGGCGGTTTTCGCCACGCGCACTTTCACCCGCTTCAAACATTCATTTATTGAAGATGTCTCACAATCAATCATATTTATGGATTGCGCATACTTGCTCATATGAATGTGGGAATCCGTAAACCCAGGCAAAATACAGCGCTGATCGAGATCGATACGTTCAATTTCGGATGGAAAAGATGAAATCCACTCAGTCGTATTGCCGACTCCCACGATTCGATCATCGCGGATGGCCATCGCCGAAGCGCTGGGGAAATGACCATTGAGGGTCAATATTTTTGCATTATGCAAGAGCAGGGTAGGTTGTCTTGATTTGATCATTAATTTACTTCTTTGTTAATCATTTTCGTGGTGAAAAAAACTTTGAGCCTAAATGGCGAGTGTCATTCAGTGACAAGACCATCCAGGTGTGATCATAGCGAAGGTGAGCGCTGCCCGTGTTGCTCGTACGCATAATGCTGTGACCTCCGCGTGTTGAGGGCGAAAGGCCAAGAATGCTGTGTAGGGCTGCGTTCAGAATACCGCCATGGGTAACAATGAGGTAGCGAGCAGAAGGCCGACGAAGAATTTTCTGAACGGCTGATGAAGCACGCAGGTATAAATCCCAATCACTTTCACCTGTTTCAAAGACTGGTGAGTACGGTGATCGATTGGAATTTTCATTTAATGTTTGCCGGAATGTTGCATAGTCCATACCTTCTGCTTTCCCATAGCGGCGTTCCTTCCATTGTTCGACGAATTCAATATCCATATTACCTGCAAATGCAACTTCAACAGTCATTCTCGCGCGTTGAAGTGGGCTGCAGAGGATATGGTCAAAGGTAATTCCCTCTGCCGCCCAATATTTTCCCAGAGCCCGGGCCTGTCGAATTCCCAATTCCGATAGGGGGGAATTTTGTTGGCCCTGCACGATGCGCCCCTGGTTGGCAATCGATTGTGCATGTCGAAGGAAAGTAATCCGATGGACTTCGGTCTGAGGGACGTTCATTCGCTACCCACCATTCGGTGTGCTCGATAGGGATGTTTGCAAGGCAGCATAGAATTAGCAAGGTGTGGGTAGGCCATTGTTTTGGATTAAGGTGCCTCTTGCTGGAGCATATTCTCGCTCATAATGGCAGGCGTTCCATTTACGAATGCTTCCCCAGTCATAGTTTTACGGCCCGCCGGCTGTACTTCGTCGAGGACCAATACGCCATCTGGAGTTACGACAGCTGGATTGCGCGATCGCTTCACAAGCGTCCCAATTTCTTGCTCCGCAGCCTCGTCAACATGCACAGAATGGACTGCAATGCGTCTGTTTTCCCAAAAAAAGAACGACCCAGGCCAAGGCTCAAATGCCCTGACCTGTCGCGCAAGTTCTTGCGCGGGCTTTGAAAAATCCAACAAACCATCTTGTTTCTTTAACATTGGTGCATAGGTAGCAAGAAGTGTATCCTGAGGTGCGGGGACAATCTTTCCCTGAATGTAATCGGGTAAGGTTTGGCAAAGTTGGTCTGCGCCGAGCTGCGATAATCGTGTTGATAACTCTCCCGCCGTCTCCTTATCCATAATTTGAATAGTTGTTTGGGTCAATATAGGGCCGGTGTCGAGACCGACGTCCATCAGCATAAGTGTGATTCCCGTCCCGTCATCACCATGCAGGATAGCAGCCTGAATGGGCGCCGCACCGCGCCAGCGGGGCAGGAGCGATGCATGAATATTGATGCTCCCCATCCGGGGGATATCGAGGATTTCCTGACTTAGTATCTGACCGTAGGCGGAGACAATAATAAGGTCGGGTGACCATTTTCTTATCGCATTTACGGATTCTGGGCTGCGCACCTTTTCGGGCTGCAAGATTGGTAAGGCTAAGGCCACTGCCGCGTCTTTAATAGGAGAGTAGGCAATTACTCTGCCCCTTCCTGCAGCTTTGTCCACTTGTGTTATTACTCCCACGATGGAATAATCACTCACCAACATATGCAATGTAGGGACGGAAAATACGGGGGATCCCATAAATACGATGCGCATGCCATATCCTAGCACAGCCATTTTGAGAAGTTAATGGAAACTAACGTTCGTTTGCGGTGTTAACCTTTTAAAGAATGTGGTAATGTTGGGTGCCCTGCGCACAAATTGACAGCGAGTTTGATCGTTGGCAGAATAATTGTCAACACATCTATCGATTACGTTTCTTACTGGAGGATACCTTATGACTGAAGATGAAATGATGAACGAATCGGAGAGTAGCAGTGACGATCGTTTATTTGCCGCCATGGCTTATGCGTTATCGCCACTGATGCCGATTATCATTTTAATTATGCCAGATAAAAGAGACCGGGCATTTATTCGCTCGCATAATGTGCAGGCCTTGATTGTTGGTGTGTTGCTGTGGTTTATTATTGTGCCACTTACTTTTGGTTGCGGCTCTATTGGCTGGCTGGTTTTGCTCTACCTGGCGTATGAGGCCTATCAGGGGAAAACAATCAACATTCCATTGGTATCTAATTTTGTCAAAAATCAAAATTGGGCGTGACCTGTTCTTGAAGGTGGTCGCTGCGATTTAAGAAAAGAGAATTGCAACAACCATTTCTCATTGGAGCGCCGAGGCGTAAATTCCGGCAACTTGCATTGTTGTCGGAATTTAAATTTTAAGTTTTTGTTTGAAGGAGATTGCTGACCAATGGAAAAAAGGTGGATCTGGCCGCCGCAATTAAGCAGCGATGTGCTCCATAGGTTAGCCTCATTCTCCGGCATTGAACAACAAATTCTCGCAGGTCGTGGGCTAGACACTGCGGTGAGTGCGAGCGCATTTCTTGCTGGACATCTTCCAGATATAAATGATCCCTTCGCGCTGGATGGCATGCATACGGCTGTTGACCGAATACGGCAGGCCGCCGAGCGAGGTGAGAAAGTAGTTGTTTATGGGGATTATGATGCGGATGGTATCACAGCGACTGTTCTAATGGTTGAAACGCTGAGTCACTTGGGAATGCAGGCCATAGTTTACGTGCCGGATCGAATTACGGAAGGTTATGGAATTAACCGTAAGGCAATCTCGAATTTACAAAGTGCGGGAGCCAATCTCATTATTTCAGTCGATTGTGGCATACGTGCTGTAGAGGCAATCGAGCACGCCAACGAAATTGGAGTCGATGTCATTGTTACCGATCATCATAAGCCAGGGATTAGGATCCCGGATGCGTATGCGGTAATTAATCCAAATAAGATGGATGATTCCTATCCATTCAAAGGTTTGGCTGGCGTGGGATTAGCTTTCAAAGTAGCCCAGGCGTTGGGCATCACTGCTGATAATTCGATTGAAGCATCGTTATTGGAATTGGTGGCGATCGGAACTATTGCTGATCTGGCCCCACTCCTCGAAGAAAATAGGAGTCTGGTAGCTCGCGGACTCGATGCGCTCAGGGCCTCCAAGCGGATTGGAATAAGGGCTCTTTTCGATGCTACACGCCAGGTACAATCACAAATTAATGCGCGCAGTATTGGGTTTGTCGTAGCCCCGCGTTTGAATGCCGCTGGGAGGCTAAGCGATGCCAGAAAGGCGATCGACCTTTTGCTGGAGCAGGATCCTGCTACTGCAAATGCCCAAGCGCAAGAATTGGAGCAAATTAATCGCCGACGTCGAAAGTTAACCACGGAGCTGGTGGAAAAGGCACGCGCCATATACCTTGCGGAGGAGCGAACGGAAGGAATTATTTTCGCAAGTCACACCAGCTTCCATGAGGGGATTGTTGGTTTGGCAGCGTCGAGGTTGCTCGACGACTTCTTCCGCCCGACGATTATCGCCAATACTTCAAAGGGGATTACGAAAGGATCTGCGCGCAGTATTCCGGGGTTTAATATCACCCAGGCACTGGAAAATTCGAGCGACCTGTTGATCCGTTTTGGTGGACATGCTGCTGCGGCTGGATTTTCGGTAAAGGATGAGAATGTAGCACAGCTGAGAAACGAATTGGATCAGTACGCCGCGGAGCATATTAAGCAGGAGGATCTGATTCCTTCGATTGAGATCGATGCCCAGGTTCAATTTACTGACCTGGATGATGATCTGCTTCAATTTATTGATCGCCTGGAGCCTTGTGGTATGGGCAATCCAATTCCCTTATTTGGCGCGCGAAATGTTAAAGTGGTCAATGCACGCCGTGTGGGCAAGGATAACAATCATTTAAAGCTCATGCTCCAACAAAATGAAATTTTTATCGATGCGATCGCTTTTGGGCAAGGGGAAACAATGGATAAAATTAAACATCAAATTGAGATCGCATTTCATTTCGAAAGAAACACCTACATGGGGGTTGAAAATCTACAGCTTAATATCCGCGGAATAAAAATCCTTTAGTCCGCACTTTTATATTCTCGGGGTCGGATAATTTAATCCTGTTAGTCAGTCAATAAATCGATACTTCGCTAGAGTCCAAACTGCTTCGAAGGCATCCTTGAGGCCTATTTTCTTGCCCTCGGAGTACTCTCGCGGATTAAATGTTATTGGGACTTCAAAGATGCGAATTTTGCGTTTGAGAAGCTTCGCCGTAATTTCGGGTTCGAAATTAAATCGCTTTGATTTGAGAGGAATATCCACAAGAATTTCTCGGCGAAATAATTTGTAGCCGGTTTCCATATCTGA
Source organism: Chloroflexota bacterium (assembly GCA_022561215.1). Classification (GTDB taxonomy): domain Bacteria; phylum Chloroflexota; class Anaerolineae; order Anaerolineales; family E44-bin32; genus JADFRQ01. Next base: position 59,811 of record JADFRQ010000011.1, read on the forward strand.
AAGGATGCTGTTGTAAAGCAAATTGGTCATTAGAGTCAGCAATTTATTGGCCACGAGGTGCCAGAACATCGTTGACCGTCGAGGGCCGCCCAAGAAGCGTGACCCGTAAACGACATCTGCCATCCCTTCCTCAATCGGCTTAAGGATTGCCGCGTAATCTCGCGGATCATATTCCAAGTCAGCGTCTTGAATGATCACAAGATCCGAGGTGCTGTACTTAATTCCAGTGCGTACTGCCGAACCTTTGCCCTGGTTTTGGTCGTGAAGAAATAATTTAATCTGAGGGTAGCTGGGGCTTATTTTTTGAAGCAACTCGCGGGTACCATCTGTCGAACCATCGTCTACGATGACAATTTCATCGGCAAGTCCGACGGCAACAACTCTGCGAATGATCTCCTCGATCGTCGCCACTTCATTGTAGACTGGGATAATAACGCCAAAGCTCATGTTGGGGATTGTAGATCACTTGGCGAATGGAAACAACCGCCCATTTGCTCCACACGTGCGGCATGTATATAATTTCTGGTATTGTTCATCCTATAGTGGAGTAAGGTTGAATGAAAATTGAAAATGCTCGGTTTGTTTTTCCCAGTGCCGGAGGATTATGATGTCGTTACCTAAAGCGGAAGTTCGTTCCTCTCGGGGAACGGGGGATTTAAAAAAGAGGAGCGCCCGCTTTATCCCTAAGCCAATCAAAAGCATAGAGGATACCGGAATAAGCGAGCTCTGGCTCCAAGATCTTGCGTTGAAGGTTTTATATTTTCGTGGGTATGTAACCGGGTTTGCCATGTCGGAGTCTATGGCACTCCCATTCTCGGGTTTGGTAGAGAACATTTTGGAATCACTTAAGCGCGAGCAATTTGTTGAAATTAAATCGCAAGTTGGTTTCGGAGAAGGCTCATTCCAATACGCAATTACAGAAGCTGGAATTGAACGTGCGCGAGAGGCCCTCGAGCGCAGCCAGTATGCCGGCCCTACTCCAGTACCCCTTGCCTACTACAATGCTTCAATCCGTAGCCAGAGCAGAGGACGGCCCACAGTACATCCGCGCACGATGCGCCTGGCGCTTGCAGATCTGATTCTCTCAGACCAAACATTTCATCGTATCGGCCCCGCAGTTAATTCGGGAACTTCTATGTTTCTTTATGGGCCACCAGGCAACGGAAAAACATCGATCGCCAGGGCGATAGGCAATATGGCTCTGCAAGAGGATATGTATATTCCCTATGCTATCGATATTGATGGGCAAATTGTAAAGCTATACGATTCAGTTAACCATGTCCTGGCGGAGGACGAAGAGTTAACCGCCAATGGAACCGGAACGCTAAAATCTGGTACGAAGCGAGATACTCGATGGGTAAAGATCAGAAGGCCGTTCGTGGTAACGGGTGGCGAATTGACCATGGAGGGCCTGGACCTGGTCTATGATGATGTCAACAAATATTACGAAGCGCCGTTTCAGGTAAAAGCCAATGGTGGGGTATTGTTAATTGACGATTTTGGCAGGCAGCAGATCAGGCCTCGCGATCTCTTGAATCGCTGGATTGTTCCGCTCGAGAACAGAATTGATTACCTGACTCTGCACACAGGCCGCAAGGTGGAAATTCCCTTCGATGTTCTGGTGGTGTTCTCGACAAATCTGCCACCGCGTGACCTGGTAGATGAAGCCTTTTTACGACGCCTTCGGCATAAAATTTATGTTGAAGATCCCACCTATGATGCCTACCGACAAATCTTTATGCGCGTGGCTGAAAGTAAGGGCGTGAAGTATTCCGACAAGGGATTGGCTTACCTTATGCAGGAATGGTATATCAAGCGCAACCGCAAACTTCGCGCATCTCATCCAAGGGAAATAAGTGATCAGATCCTTGACATTTCACAATACTTAAACATCGCTCCTGAGATGGAGAAGGAGCTTTTGGATAAAGCCGCGCAAGCCTATTTTGTAGATATTTAGCAATGCCGCGCAGAACTGAATGGAGAGATAAGTCCCCGCTGGTCATTGCACATCGCGGGGCTTCTGCTTATGCACCAGAAAATACACTGGCCGCCTTTCGTTTGGCGGAGGAGCTGGGCGCACAGGCGATTGAACTTGATGTGAAACTGACAAAGGATGAACGTGTTGTTGTGCTCCACGACGCGACTCTCGAGCGCACGACATCGGGAAGAGGACCGCTCTCAAAATTTTCCTATGAGGAGATCAAGCACTTAGATGCCGGGAGTTCATTTGGACCTACATTCGCAAAGGAAATAATTCCCACTCTCGAACAGGTCTTCATTCATCTTGGTTCCGGGATGTTAATCAATATCGAACTCACCAATTACGCGAACCCATTTGACGCCTTACCCGCAAAGGTAGTAGAAATTGTGCGCCGCGCTGGGAATGCGAGTCAAATTTTATTTTCGTCGTTCAGCGTGATTGCGCTTATTCGAGCGCGGCGAATGGCGCCGGAAATTCCTACAGGTTTATTGGTCCGAAATTCGACGGCGATGTGGCTGACAGCCCTAATGCAACGATTGCTGAAGGTTGAATATTTTCATCCGCAAGACGGGATGGTAACGGCTCGCATGCTTGATAAAATACGGAATATGAACATGGCCGTAAACGTTTGGACCGTCAATGATCAAAGCAGAATGAGGACATTGCTCGACATGGGTGTTGCGGGGCTCATTACAGATGAACCTGAAGTCGCATTGCAGACGCTGCAGTAGCTCCTCGATTAGTCATCCTCGAGCGGCCGAAATTGTGGTTCCGGACACATTTTTTTGCTGTTTGAGATTAGAAAAATTTATGTCTTAGGTGGAATGGATGAGCAAGCGTGATTATACAATTGAAGATCTGCTAAGCGTTTGTATTGCGCGCCAGGTGGAAGATGGCGAATTGCTTGCCCAAGGCCTAGCCACACCTTTGGTTGCGGCTGGTTACCTGCTTGCATGGCATACACATGCGCCCAATGTCTATTTTGCATCCGCGATCGGACAGAGTGTGTGCCGAGAGGGCGCCCCCCTCGGCCTGGAAACCATAGAAGCGTTATGGCTGGACAAGGCACTCATGAATGTCGGTTTTGCCGGTGCGGCGACAGAAATTTTGCCTCGATTCAAACCGAAGGAATTTTTCCGTCCCGGTCAGATAGATAAGTACGGAAATTTTAATAACGTCTTTATTGGAAAAAATTACCTCCGACCGCGGTTAAGATTGCCTGGAAGCGGGGGAATTCCTGATGTCACGCCGATTCTTGACGAGGTCTACTACTATGTGCCGAGACATTCGAGGGTGACTTTCGTAAAGCAGATTGACTTTCTATCTGGAATTGGCCGACAGGGTGATAAAACAATTGCCCATTATTTGGTATCGGATTTGGGGCAATTTGATTTCAAATTCGGTGTGATGCGGTTGACCCATTTGCATCCGGGGATAAATCTGCAAAGAGTAAAGGCAAAAACGGGATTTGAGTTCGAGATCGCCTCGGATTTAAAAGAAACTTTACCCCCAACTGCAGAGCAGTTGGATCTGCTCTATGAAACCATCGACCCGCTCGGAATAAGGAAACTGGAATTTCTCGGTGGAGCTGCACGCAGAAAAGAGCTGAAAATAATGTTGCAGCAGGAGAGAAGTGTTTCATACGAAACTGCGTAAATCATGCAAAAAAAGCTAGCATTGCGGCTATTCACACTGATCTTTATCTTGGCCCTTCCGTTGTCCGGCTCGGCGAGCAAGCTGCAGCAAACAAGCGCAGCGTCGCTTCTGGAGCTGATGACCCCCAAAGAGCGAATTGGTCAGCTGTTCATGCTCTCCTTTGACGGCAGCGATCCAAGCGCTAACGACTTCATTTATGAATTAATCAAAGAACAGCATATTTCTGGTGTTGTATTTCGTGCGGATCATAACAACTTCACGGATGGGTCGGACATGCTAACGGAAACAAGGGCGCTAATCGCGGCGCTTCAAAATGCAAACTATGAGGCTTCACTCTCCCCTGATGCCGGCGACTCACAAGGTGGGAATGCTGCCTCATCGGTGTATGTACCCCTATTCATCGGCATTGCACAGGAGGGAGGTGGAGCACCGCAATCGGAAATACGATCGGGGCTTACGCCACTACCTTCTGAGATGGCCATTGGTGCAACATGGGACAGCAGTCTGGCAAGAGCTGTGGGTGAAGTGCTGGGATTCGAATTGCAGGCCCTTGGATTTAATCTCCTGTTGGGACCTTCGCTGGATGTGCTGGAGGATCCTCGATTGGCTGGTCCAGGGGACCTTGGAGTACGTGCGTTTGGTGGTGACCCCTACTGGGTAACGCTGATGGGACAGGCTTATATTGAAGGTGTGCATAGGGGGTCTTCTGGCCGAGTTGGCGTTATTGCCAAACACTTCCCGGGTCTTGGCGGAGGAGATCGCCCGGCTGAAGAAGAAGTTGCTACAGTGAGAAAATCTCTGTCTCAGCTGCAGCAAATTGATTTGGTCCCATTTTTTGCCGTTGCCAGCGACCTTCCTGGCGAATCCCCAGCAATTGCGGATGGATTTTTAAGTTCAAATATCCGATACCAGGGTTTTCAGGGAAATATTCGGGCGACGACGCGGCCCGTTAGTCTAGATCAGGATGCCAACGACCAATTAATGGCGCTGGATGAACTATCGGCATGGCGAGAGGGGGGTGGCGTCACGATGAGTGATGCGTTGGGATCGCGTGCGCTGCGGCGGTTCATTGAATCCCTGGGGCAAAGTTTTCAAGGGCATATTATTGCGAAAGATGCCTTCCTCGCCGGAAATGATCTCTTGTATCTCGACGGTGTTAGGTCGGATAACGATCCGGATGAGATCACAACTGTGAAATCCACCTTGGCATTCTTCACCCAAAAATATGTCGAAGATGCCGTATTTGCCCGGCGCGTGGACGAGGCCGTGCTGCGCATATTGAAGCTAAAACTCAGATTGTATGGTAACGATTTTCAGTATACGCGCGTCATTCCGGATGTTAATGATCTCACCCGCATCGGGACGAGAAGTGATGTAACGATTGAAGTTGCACGAAAATCGGCCACTTTGATCAGCCCAATTCAAATCGGAAGCGAAGACCGCCTCTCCAATCCGCCGAAAATTTTTGAAAGAGTGGTCTTTTTTACAGATTCGTTTGTGTATCGACAGTGTTCGACCTGTGCTCTGCAATCAGAAATTCCCACCCAGGCATTGGAAGATGCAATTATTCGGCTGTATGGACAGCGTGCGGCCGGTCTGGTCGGAGCTTGGAATCTAGTTTCTTATTCAACTGCAGATTTAGCGAATTATTTAGGGGATTTGCCAAAAACAGCGCCCCTCGTGCCGCTTGCGTCATCGGAAGAAGTGGGCCAGAGTCTGGTTGCTGCCGATTGGGTTATTTTTACCACGCTGCGCTCCTCGGATGATGATTACGGATCGAGTGCGCTCAAACATTTACTCGAATCGCAGCCGGAATTGGTGCTCGATAAGAATGTTGTCGTGTTTTCGCATGATGTTCCCTACGATCTAGATGCAACAGATATCAGCAAGATTGATGTTTATTATTCGCTTTATTCAAAGTCAGAACACTTCATTGAGTATGCGGCGAGGTTATTGTTTCAGGAAGCTTTGGCTGAAGGAAATTCACCCGTTAGTATCCCTGGAATTGGCTACAATTTAATCCAGGTGACCGCGCCGGATCCTGATCAATTGATCTCCATTTCGCTTACCATCGGCGAAAGCATCTTGACTGCTGATGGTATCCAGGAAAACGTCCAGGTTGGTGAAGTAACGGAGATAAAGACGGGAGTAATCCTTGATCAGAATGGAAATCCTGTTCCTGATGGGACACCCGTGGATATAATTTTATCCTACCAGGGCGAAAATATCCCTGCCTTGCAATTGTCGGCGACAACGCGCAATGGCATCGCCAGTGTAACAACTACATTGGATCGTCCCGGGAATTTATCCATTCGGGCTGAATCGTTAGCGGCGCGGATTTCTGATATTTTTCTATTAAATATTCAGGGTGATACTATCTCTAATAACGCGCAAGAAACGTCTGCTGAAGAAGCGACCCAGGATCCACAACCATCGAGCACGCCAGGACAATCGCCCCAGCCGACGACGAATGCTCCAGGATCCGATTTGGGCGGCGGATCGACCTTCGGCGATGCTACCCCCATAAACCTCATTTTTGGGCTCCTAGGTGTGGCTCTCGTCGCAGGGGTAGCGTATTTTGTCATCCCCATTTTCGGCTTGCGCGAGCATTACCGAACGCGCTTTGTAATATTGGCCATTGTCGGCGCATTAGTAGGCTACGATTATATCGCCCTGGGATTGCCGGGGAGCGAATGGATATTCGACCAATGGCGTCAAGCGGCGGGGCTTCCCGTTGCGTTTGCGAGTGGTGCGTTAAGCCTGGCGATCGCGCTCGCATGGCGCTATAGAAAGCAGGGAATTTAGTTTAACGAGGAAATGATGGCAACAAGCAACAGGAGTGTGACAACCCCCACCATTATCCGATCATTCACCGAGGTTTCAAGGAATTGTGGCGCGGTTGGATAGGATTGAAATTGACGAACCTTTTTCTCACCCAACAAGGCATCTCGAAAATCTTGGATCTTCTCAGGCCGCTCATCGGGATGGAGCGCCATCGCCCATTGGATGGCTTGTTCAACATGTGGTTGCACGGAGGGATTGAGATCCCTTAGCGGAGGCAGCGAATCTGGGCGAAGGAACCTTTGTTTTGCTTCCGCAGGCGGATAATTTGTTAATAAATGGAAAAGGGTTGCGCCAAAGGCATAGATATCACTCCGAGGATCGGTATGCCCCGCGTCACCGCCGTACTGTTCGAGCGGTGTATAAAGTGCAGTCCCCCGACCTTGGATTACGGTTATCGTCATTTCATCAGGAACCATTTGTTTTACCAGGCCGAAATCGACGAGTTTGACGAGACCATCCGGCGTAATCTTAAGATTGCTTGGCTTAATGTCTCGATGGATGACGGGCGGGTCCTGACCATGCAAGTAGATGAGCGCGTTGGACAATTGTTCGGCCCACTCCATAACGTCTACGATATCAAGCAGCCGGCCATCGCGCCGAGTGCGATCCATAATTGTTTTTAGATCATCGCCAGGGACATAATCCATAACGAGATAGTCTGAGTCAGAAGCAGAGAAAAAATCTGATACTTTCGGGAGGTTGGTGTGGTCCAAGCGGGCGAGAACAGAAGCTTCACGGTAGAATTGCTCGCGCGTCTGCAATCTCGTCGTTTCGGATAGCTCTTGATTGTAAGATACCTGTTTAATTGCGCACATTCTACCGGGAAGACGATTGTCTTCCGCCAGAAGAAGCAATCCCATGCCTCCTTGGCCGATGACATCTCGAATAATGTATCGGTCTCGAAGGATTTCGCCAGGTTCAATAAATACAGCCAGGGAAGGGCCTCATTTCAAAAACAAGGTGGAGGATCGGTTATGCTCGGCGTGATCTCCCTCCTTGCACTACGCAGCGCACAAATTCATCCGGAATTATACTCATTTCCAGAGGTTGAGACATCGAAGGATGATCGATGAATGATAGCGGAATAGAAGTACCGGTCCTGATATCGCAGACGGGGAAATTATCCGGAACACGGCTGACGCTCGATCAGAAGGAGATAATCATTGGACGCAGCCCGGAGTGCGACTATATTATCTCCGATCGCCAGGTATCACGACGTCATTCGCGAATAAGAAGGACGCCCGATGGATTCTACCTCGAGGATCTTAATAGCAAAAACGGCACGTATTTGAATGGAGCAGCGGTGCACGCTGCGGTTTTGCTTCAGGATGGTGATGTAATTCAGATCGCATTGGCAATGAAACTGATTTTTGTCGGAACCGAAGCGACGATACCACTCAGCATTACGGATGCATCCAATATGGGGTTGGGTCGTTTGCGAATGGAAGTGCAGGCGCATAGAGTATGGGTTAAGGATAACGAAGTAGATCCGCCGCTTTCGCTCCCCCAATTCAGGCTCCTGCAGCTGCTTTATACGAATCCTGATCGAATTGTCTCGCGTGATGAGGTGATTGAGCAAGTCTGGCCAGAGACGGTAGCGGAGGGTGTGTCCGAGCAGGCCATCGACGCGTTGGTACGCAGGCTACGTGAGCGACTTGCGGAAGCGGACCGTTCGCACAATTACGTGGTGACCGTGCGCGGTCATGGCTTCCGAATGGATAACCCGGTATAAGACAACAACTCCGCGCGGGAGTTGTTGATGTGGAGATGGCGGGAATCGAACCCGCGTCCGAAAGTTTCAGCCGCCAAACGTCTACATGCATAGTCGTCTATTTTTGTCTTACCAGCGCAGCCCCGGACGACAGGGTTTTGCGATGGCCAGCCATTCGAGCCCGAAAGCTCGTCTTAGGAGGAGCGCATGGCAAGCTTCTCCGCACCTCGCTTTTCATGACGCTTAACTGAAGCCAATCGAGGGAAACCTCAGCAGCGTTCCCTGGTTTATGCAGGGTTCTTGCGCTTCTGCGCTTGGCCCTTAGGCCGCGAGCGGAAGAGCAGAGAAGTTTGTGCTTTTGGCACTTATGGTTTGCGCTGATTTAACGAGAGCGGCGCCTCTCGGCATGCAGTTTGGGTTCATCCGCCTCCGTCGAAGCCGATCATCCCCATGTGCGCAGTATAACACAAAGTATAACGTAAATGCGTATAGCCACTATTTATGTTATCACCTGCTATACATTTATCATTAACTAAATCAAGGCTATGCGCAATTTTCAAGTGTGCTGCTTTTTCACACTTTAGTGCGACTGCGTTTCCGCAGAGAGTAGGGTTCTGGGGGGATAGGGCGGCAAATGATTTGCTTGCGCCTCAGCTTCGCAGTGGATTCCACGACAGGTTTGTTTGCGCTTAGTCAAGTAAAAATCCACACGTAGCCGGTTTTGATTTTAGAAGGTATCCGCAAATGCGATTCAAAGGATGTAGGCATTGTTTCTGAGGATGAAGTTCGTGGCAGGGGGGTCAAAATTTTCCAGAGGCAGACGTTAGCAGACTGGCAACAATTCTGAGGATGAAGATTAAGGGTTAGCTGAAGGAAGAGCGTAAGTGCTTTGCGAAAACACTCTGCATTATTTCCGGCTCGTTCGAAAGCTATGCGGAATTGCTCTTCCGCATTGGCCAAGGAGGAGTAAAATGATAAAAAATTTGCGGAGTCTAGTATGCAAGGGGTAGTTCTGCTAAGAAATACCTCTGGTAAATCAACGCTTTAATATCGAGTATACGCAAAATACAAAGATTTTTTTATAAACAATCCTCCCGAATTACAAAACTATCCCTGCCTTGATGGTAAGCGAGAATCGGAGACCAAGTAAAGCGCTGGATAGTGACCACACGATAAACGAATCCTCGAAAAAAGAAGGGAAGCCTATGCTACGAGTGCAACATGGGAGATCGTAGACTATTTTCGCCAAGAAGCCTATTTGACAGCCTCGGATCCTCTGAAGAGTTCATTTTCATACTAACGTCAGTAATTGTCGGAATCGGTTCAGGGGTTGGGGCGGTAATCTTTCGTTTCCTCATCCAGGGTGTTGAATGGATTGGTTATGACTGATTCCCTTCATCGGTTTCGCAATTTGGATAAATGTATGTTGTTATTGTGCCCGCGGTTGGAGGCCTCTTCTCAGGGTTACTGATATCTCATTTTGCGCGTGAGGCAAGAGGGCACGGTGTTCCCGATGTAACGGAGGCCGTAGCGCTTAAGGGTGGCAGAATAAGACCGATTGTAGGGTTGATCATATCTTTGGCCTCATCGCTCAGCATCGGTAGTGGCGGATCTGTCGGCCGAGAGGGTCCAATCGTGCAGATCGGTTCTGCACTTGGCTCGTCGATTGGGAAGATCTTTATCCTTTCTGATGATCGTATTCGGAATCTCGTAGCTCGTGGCGCAGCAGG
>JADFRQ010000049.1 GCA_022561215.1 Chloroflexota bacterium
AGTTGATTATCAAAAACCCAGGGTTTCGCCATCAAATCCGAGGCCGCGGAACCTGGGACCTCTCGCCAATGGTATAGGACTTTGGGAATGTGAAAAATTTTTTCTGTGCGCTCGGTCACTTTAAATAGGAGATCCCAATCTTGTGCCCCCTCCATCCTTGAGTCAAATCCCCCAATTTCCCCAATCAGCTGACGGCGCACGACACTGTGCATGAGGTAGTTTGCGGAAAGCAGTAATTCGGGTGACCAATCGGGTTTGAACCAGGGGTTTTTCCGGATTTTTCCATCCGTGCTCAATTTATCTTCATCAAAATAAATCAAGTCCAATGTTTGATCTTCATTTAACGCTTGGACCACTTCAAAAATCGCGTTGGGCGCCAGCGTATCGTCGTGATCCAAGAATGCGACGAAATCACCCTGCGCCATTTCCAGAGCTTTATTGGAGTTTCCAGCGATGCCAAAATTTTCATCAAGCAATTGAACTCGTATTCTTGGATCCTGATCATGAAGCGATTGTAAGAGCATGATGATCTGGGGATCTTCTGAAGCGCCATCGGCGAGGCAAAGCTCCCAGTTAACATAGGTCTGCGCTTGAACAGATGAGATTGCTGCGCGCAGCACATCGGGAGGTGGATTAAAAACCGGGGTTATTATGCTGATTAAGGGCTGATAAGAAAATTCGCCCGCGGTTCTTTCTTGGGCCCGCAATTCCTCTTCTGACGCTTCGAAGTGCTTCATCCAAGCGACGTAGTCCTTATGCGGAGTATGGCCGAGGGGTTTGCCGCTTATTTTGGCAAGCGATTTCTTTGCAGCGCCGCGAAATCCCAGATCCATCCAGGCATGCCCAAAAGCCACCACGTTTTTCCAAATTTTCTCACGTCTCGAATGGAGAGGGATAACACGAAGTCTTAGACGTTGGAATTTGCCAGTCAGCCTCCATCCGATGTGGACCTCAATTTCTGTGAGTTTACCCGCCAGCTCCAGACGGTTGGCCTCCAGCGCGCGTAATTCCCTTTCCTGGCTTTCCTTTTCTGCTTGCAAAGACTTCATACGGCGCTCAAGCTCATCAGAAACCACAACGTTCGCTTGCAATTGTTTCTTCGCATCTTCAAGTGACGATTCCATGACGGATATTTCTTCTGTTAGTTTCGCTTGATCTCGCAGCTGCTTTTGTTGATCACGCATCTGATTCTTCGTTTCAGCAAGTTCTTCCACATGCGCCTCGATCTGACGCGTAAGTTGCTCATATCGTGTTCGCAGCTTTAGGAAGAGCCTGCCGGCGTCGGAAGAAAGAAAGGATTGGTCAGAGGGATCTGCTACGATTTGGGAACTATTAATTTGATCCTGAGATGGTTGAGCACTATTAAATACTCGGGAATCCGAAAACTCAGTTAACAAGTTTTCTATCTCAGACGATAACATCCGCAACGCATTGTTGTCTTGCTGCAAGGACCAAAGCGCTGCTTCGTAGGTGCGAACGAGTTCACGTGGGCCCACCTCCACCCCTCTGAACAGTGAAGCCCAAGGCGTGACAAAAGAAGAATCGAAACTCAAATCACGATAAAAACCCTGCCGAGAAAATAAATCCGCCCAGTATTCGGGCGGCTGGACATTAATGTGTGTTGGCTCCGTATGGTCTAAAGGTGTCGAGGAGAAGAGAATTTGCGAGCTATGCGTGCACAGATTATTTATGGCCTCCTGCGCCTCATCAGGGGAAAGGTGTTCAAGAACCTCCATACAAACAATGAGGTCATAGTGACGATCCAGTTTTTCGCTAATCGAGCCGACAGTGCAAAATTCTCTAATAGAAGGATGGATCCTTCCTATAGCATATTCCGATATGTCGATCCCAAAGGCTGCGACGTCTTTTTCGCGTAGTTTTTCAACCAGAAATCCCATTGCACAGCCGGCATCGAGAACAGATTCGGGATGGAGATCTTCTACGATGCGTTGCGCGATCGCCTCAAAAAATCGGAGCCAATGTTCATCGCGTTTGTACGGCCGGCCACAGCTGCTTGCAAAATAATCTTCCTCAAACAAAAACTTTTGGTGATTGTCTGCCATTTATACCGTTGCGCTCATCGCCATTTTGAGAGTCGTGCTCCACTCTGGAATTTCCAATCCGAAAACTCTTTCAAAGAGAGCGCAATTTAGTGCAGAATTTGGCGGCCTGCGTGCGGCGGTCTTAAATTCCTTGCTGCGGACAGGAATTACGCTTTCGACTACTTGTTCTTCCGATTTTGGATCGTTGGCCATAATTGCCAACGCCCAATCATAACGGCTCACCTGTCCTTTTCCAGCCAGGTGATAAATCCCCCTGCGCTGTCTCAGATAATGGTTAAAATCTTCGCCCCCATTTGTCAAGACCTTCGCTGTGAGCTCCGCCAAGGTTCGCGACCAGGTTGGGCTTCCCGATTGATCATAAACAATTTTCATGATCGGCTGATTACGGGCCCAATGTAAAACCTTACCAACAAATGAATTTGATCCTCGATCGTAGAGCCAGCTCGTCCGGAAAATTAAGTAGGATCCACCAACATCTTGAATGGATTGTTCTCCAACTAGTTTGCTCTTCCCATACATGTTAATTGGATTGGGGCTATCCTGCTCTGTATAGGCTCCTGTTTTTCTGCCATCAAAAACATAATCGGTCGAGAAGTGAATAAAATGTGCACCGATTTTTTTAGCTTCATTGGCGATTATTCCGGGGGCAATTCCATTTACCAAGCGTGCGGCATAAGGTTCTGTCTCCGCCTGATCTACGGCTGTAAATGCCGCCGCGTTGAGGATCAATGATGGTTTATTCTGCTGAATATGATGAACGATTTGATCATGATCAGTCAAGTCTGAATCATTTTTGTTCAACGCTACAAGTTCGGCGATGGAAGAAATGGAGTTCTGCAGTTCTCTTCCGAGCTGCCCGTCTTTGCCAAAGAGCAAAATACGCATTGCGTTTAGGCCTGGAAGTTTTCATGTTTGGATTCATCCAACAACCGCAGCAGGTATCTGCTATAGGGGTTATGCGCCATCGACTGCGCCAACTGCCTCAATTGATCATCATCGATGTAGTCCATATTGTGGGCAATTTCCTCGGGACAAGAAATCATCATCCCCTGGCGCTCTTCGACGGTTTGGATGAAATTCGCCGCCTGCAGCAAGGATGCATGCGTCCCCGCATCGAGCCAGGCGATGCCGCGCCCAAGCACTTCGACGTGCAGCAATCCATCGGCTAAATAGGCTTGGTTGATGTCCGTGATTTCCAGCTCACCGCGTGGGGACGGTGAAAGCCCCTCCGCAATTTCAATCACATTATTGTCATAAAAATAAAGTCCAGGTACTGCGTAGGCCGACTTTGGATGAGCGGGTTTCTCCTCGATACTTAACACTCTGCCCTGCTGATTAAATTCCACCACGCCGTAACTTTGGGGACTTTTGACCTGGTAGGCAAATATTTGGGCGCCATGATCCAGATTCGCGCCTTGCAGAAGATTCTTCCGCAATCCGTCCCCGAAAAAGATATTATCTCCCAAGATTAAGGCCACCGATTGATCGGCAATAAATTCCTTTCCAATAAGAAACGCCTGCGCCAGCCCCTTAGGCTCCTCCTGCTTGGCGTAAGAGAACTGCATTCCCCATTGGTGCCCATTCCCAAGCACTTGTTCGAAAGCCGGCAAATGGTGGGGTGTGCTGATAACCAGAATTTCACGAATTCCAGCCAACATCAATATTGCCAATGGATAGTACACCATCGGCTTATCATAAACCGGCAGCAATTGTTTGCTCGTGCTTATCGTAAGCGGGTATAGGCGTGATCCACGGCCTCCAGCAAGAATAATTCCCCTCATCCACCCTCCGCTCGTTTGAGATAATTTTCTTCGATCCATTCTTGATAAGCAGGGCGCTGCTTAATTTGTGAGACCCACGCCTCGTTTTCGAGGTACCAGGCAATTGTTTTTCGAAGGCCGCTTTGCAATGTCTCATGTGGATGCCAACCAAGATCCGTTGTAATTTTAGAAGTATCGAGCGCGTAACGAAAATCATGACCCGGGCGATCATCGACAAAGGTTATTAACTGCTTATGCGGAGAGTGAGAAGATGCAGGTAACATCTTATCAAGTAGCGAACAAATCATCTCGACGATCTCCTTGTTGGTGTATTGATTGTCTCCGGCGACATTGTACGTTTCACCAACTCGGCCTTTCTGCAAAATGGCCCATACCGCTGCGGAATGATCGTCCACATAAATCCAGTCTCGAATTTGAGACCCGTCGCCATAGATGGGAAGACTTTCACCTGACATCGCGTTCAAAATCATGAGAGGCATGAGCTTTTCCGGAAATTGAAAGGGCCCGAAATTATTGGAACAATTTGAGATTGTAATCGGCAGATCATACGTGTGACCGTAGGCACGCACCAAGAAATCGCTCGATGCTTTCGAAGCTGCGTAAGGCGAGCGCGGCGCATAGGCGTGCTGCTCGTTCACCGGCGGGTCTTCGGCGCGCAGCGCGCCGTATACTTCGTCGCTTGAGATATGATGAAACCGGAATGCATGCTGACCCTGATGGGAATGACCGCTCCAATTTTTGCGGGCGACTTCTAATAGGTTAAAGGTACCTAGAATATTGCTTTCGATAAAGATCGCCGGCCCAAGGATCGAACGATCCACGTGAGTCTCCGCCGCAAAATGCACGATGGTATCAATCTCGAAGCTCTCGAAAACATCAGCAAGTGCATCGGTATCACGGATGTCATCATGTATGAATGTGTGTCGATCTGCATCCGGCAGACCCTTGAGATTTTCGATGCTTCCCGCGTACGTAAGCACATCAAAATTGATCACCTGTACTGTTGGGTCTTGCTTCAGTAAATAGCGCACAAAATTCGATCCAATGAATCCTGCACCCCCCGTTACGAGAACATTCTGCACAGCATCAGTCTCCGTTTAGATAACATACTCACGCATAAAGTTCCGCGTCGGAAAGTTTAAGGCCAGCCAGATCCTTTGACGAAAGCTGAGGTGACTTTTCATCCGGAATCGGCCAACGGATTGCTACATCGGGATCATCCCAAAGAAGGGTGCGCTCCCACTCAGGCGCATAGTAGTCGGTCACCCGATAAAGCATTTCTGCCCAATCGCTTAACACGAAGAATCCGTGCGCAAATCCAGCCGGAACCCAAAGGTGTTCCTTCTTTTTCGCAGAGAGGTAAACGCCAACCCATTTTCCGAACGTATCCGAAGATTTGCGCAAATCGACGGCAACATCAAAAACATCCCCCACGATAACGGAAATTAATTTCCCCTGCGTCTGCTGAATTTGGTAATGCATCCCACGCAGGGTATTGCGATGCGATCCTGAATGGTTTTCCTGGACAAAATTTCTGGGTAATCCTGCTTGTGCAAATCGATCAGCCTGAAATATCTCGGAAAAAAAACCGCGCTGATCTACAAACACTTCCGGTCTTAGCAGCAGTACGTCGGAAATCTCTAAGGGTTTTATTTCCATAAATGCACGGTCTCGTTTTTGCTTTGGAATTCACGCATTAATCGATGCATTCGATAGGACCATGTGATTGGCATACCGCCGCACTATCTAAAGCCAGCCTTGCATTTCACGTTTGCCATTTGCAGATGCAGATCCAATCCCCGAAATCCTTTTATTCCGAATACGCTTTACGGTACTGCTCGACGATATCGGCCGGATTTCCGACCGCCTGCAATTCGCCATGATCGATCCATGCCGCTCGGTGACATATGCTGCGCACAGTGTGCGCGTTATGCGACACAAGCAATACCGTTGCACCCATCGCTTGAAATTCTCCGATGCGCGCATGGCATTTGGCTTGGAATGCCTCGTCGCCAACGGCCAGGACCTCATCCAGGATCAGGATTTCGGGATCCCAGGACGTTGCGACAGAGAAACCTAATCTGGCCACCATTCCACTGGAGTATGTTCTCAGTGGAGCATCGATAAAGTCGCCGATTTCTGAAAAATCTACAATACTTTCGAAATGCTCTTCCACATCTTTCTGTGAATGGCCAAGGAGAGCGGCATTTAGAAAAACATTCTCACGACCGGTTAATTCAGGGTGAAATGCCGCACCAAGCTCCAACAATGGAGCGACACGACCATTAACGCGCACGCTGCCCTGCGATGGACGCAGAACTCTTGACACTACTTTCAGCAGAGTGCTCTTCCCCGCACCATTCCGTCCCACGATGCCGAATACTTCCCCCTTCTGAATCTGCAAATTAATATTATTCAAGGCCCAGAATTCACGATTGCGAACACGTCCCTGCAGCCGGCGAATAATATACTCCTTGAAGGTGCCGAAGCGCACAATTGGAACTGTATATTTAACGGAGACCGCGTTTAGGCTGACGACTACATCTTCGATGTGTTGGGAATCAGACACGGTAGGCAAACTCGTCAGATTTTCGAGTAAAAGTAATCCAGCCTGCAGCCATCACAAGGAAGGCAATCCCAAGCGCGGCGACTGTTTGGCTGACATCTGGCCAAACGCCCTCGTACAACGGCGCCCGAAACAAGGAAACAATGTGATACATCGGATTAAGCGTAAAGAGCCAGAGGCGCAGATTCTGCGGCACAATGGACTCCGGATAAATGATCGGCGTAAGGTACAACCACGCAGTCAGGATAATTTGATACATTTCCGCAATATCAGAATAATAGATTGCCCATGTTGATATGAGCAGACCCACCCCCAGGGAAAAAGCGGCCAAAGCAAGAAATGCAATGGGTAAAAAGACTACCGTAATTCGCAGAGGGTTGCCCGTGATCAAAAGCACAATGATCAGCGGAACCATCGAAAGAATTAGATTGACCAATCCCGTCCCCATCGAAGATAGAACAAAAACTGTGCGCGGGACATAAATCCGACTCAGCAGAGAACCTCCCCATACCATCTGATTCATCGAGGCCAGAGTCGTTTGCGAGAAGAAGTTCCAAGCTACAAGGCCTGTAAGAACATAGGCTGGATAGGCACGCGTGCCGCCGAAGAGCTGCGAGAAGGCGATTGTCAAGACCAGCATCATCCCCAAGGGGTTAAGCATCGTCCAGGCTACCCCCAGTACGGAGCGTTTGTAACGCGTCAAAACGTCACGCCTTATCAGTTGAAAGATCAAGTGGCGATAGCGGTAGGCTTCCACCAATTCTTCGACGGCTTTCGAGCGCTTTAACGATGAATCATATATTTGTGTTCCCTCTATCAAATTGATCACCTTCCCTTAATTCAGATGTATTGCGCCAATTTCTATTGCAGAGAATACCTGAACAGTTTTCCACGGTTCCACTTTATGCGCAGGTCATGCATTCCCCATCAGCCCCTTAACGAACTCGTCCAACCTCGCGGCCCATTGCCCAACGCTGGAGCCAGAGTCTGGCATGTAAACGATACGGAAGCACGGGTTCTAGGATGCGCCGAATAAGGTATTTTAGGTAAATTACTGAGAATTTGTTACCCCCAAGCCTTCGATGCACACGAATCATCTCCGGCCAACATCGATCGGCCGACGCCATGCTCTTAGCCTCGCCATGCAGACGGAACGCGGCCCATGTTCGTTTTACATAGCCGATCTCGGACACTGCTGCTAATCGAACCCAAAGATCGTAATCCATGGCAAAGTAAAAGCTCGGATCGAGCGGACCGACACGTTTCCAAAGGTGGCTACGGAAAAAGGTTGATTGCTGCGGGATATGGACATAGCCGCGCCTTAATTTTCGGTAGTTTGTATTGGCTGCGGGGAATTTGCCCAACCACTTCCCGTCCTCATCAATAAAATCAGCATCGCCATAGATCATCCCTTTATTGGGATGATTTTGAAGATGATCAACCGCTTCGGAAATCGCCCCAGGCCGATAGACGTCATCCGAATTAAGCCAGGCTAAGATTTCGCCGTTGGCCAGGGAAAATCCCTTATTGATCGCATCGGTTTGCCCCGCATCAGGTACCGATATCCAGTGCGCAAGACGATCGGAATATTTTTTCAATATGTCAACACTATTATCCGTCGATCCACCATCCACGACGATATATTCCACGTTGGCATAATCTTGATCCAATACCGATTGGATCGTCGCCTCCAAAAACCTCCCCTGATTGAAAGAGGGCGTAACGATGGAGACCAAAGGTTTTTCGACCATAACACCTCAACTAAATTGTACAAACTGGTAAATACGTATGCTCAATTTTTCGCAAATCCAGAGTAGTTTACCATCGCATGCCAACCCTTCTGATCTCTACGTCTCGATCTCAGCCCCATGCTCGGATAGGATTATCTTGCTCCCCCGGTGCTGGATCTTCCTTCGAATCCTTCGATAGAGAAGAAAAAGCGCCCCGAGCCCCAATGCGCTTAACATTGCCTGAACTGCCTTGTACCAGTACCTGATTACAATCCTGGGATCCACAAACATTGCCTGAACAAGACATCTTACCGCCAGATGATAATTCCCATCATCAATATAACGCCGCACCGCAAATACAAGCAGGCTGGACTTAATCCTTCGAGCATTGGATGACACGAGAGCATGAAGCTCGGGGGATTCCTTCGCTTCCTGAATCAATTGCCCTGCCTCCTCAACAAATCCAGTCGCGAGCGAGACAGTTTTTGCCTCGGGATGAGTGCGCTCAACGGCCCAATATCGGGGAATGTGCATGATTGGACGCTGCGCTGCGATCCTCACCCAAAGATCATGGTCGAGTACATAATCGTATTTAATGTTAATCAAGCCAACTTGATCCAGGACCTCACGCCTCATGAACACCGTGGGTTGCAATAAGACATTAAAGCAGAGCAGATCGAGCAAGCTATAAGTGCGGTACGTATGGCGGTCTAGTAGATTGTTACGCGCATCGATCATGATGCCGTTGCCATATACCATTCCCACCTCGGGATGAGCTTGCAGTGATTCGACGGCATCCCTCACCGCCCCGCGCATGTAGAGGTCATCGGAATTAATCCAGGCAACGATTTCACCGCTCGCTCGCCGCAAACCTCTATTGATTGCAGCACTCTGACCCTGGTCCGGTTCCGACACCCAATAATCCAGCGCATGCGTGTACTTCTTGATGATGTCCACGCTGCCGTCCGTTGAACCTCCATCGATGACCATGTATTCAATAGGTGTGTAGTCCTGGGCCAGAACAGACTGAATGGTCTGTTCAAGATAGGCGGCTTGATTGAAAGAGGGCGTGATAATTGAAACCAAGGGGGCCGTGTTTGATGATGCCATCATTGCAGTTCTTTCGCAACCTACCTAAGGAAACAGGCCTTGATAGTCAACTTTTGGGAAAATAGTCAGTTTGCCTCCAATTGTTGCATCAAGAATTTGACGCCCGGATTTTTCAAATGTGATTTTGGCTAGTTTATAGGCTTCTTCCGAGGCTTCGAGATCGGGTAATTGCCAGCGATATCCCTTGCTAAAATAGTCCGGTGAAAAATGATCACTATCCACCTCACCCGCAGCCACCACGGCGTTTGGTGGGCCTTTGGTATGGAAGGAGTGATCGACTCCGACGAGAATTACTTTTTGAAAACCCATGTAAAATGCAAGCTGCATCGCCACGTAGGTCACCGTAGATCCTTCAAAAATCCGCCCTGTACAGTCGGTGGCAAAGCTGGCGGGCGGTGTAAAGTCGCTATCGATAAACGCAGAATTTTCCCCCAGTTCCACCCAATTCCTCGCGCGCCATGTTATAAATTTTGGCATTGAAAGACTCTCAATATCCATCCCCGACTGTTCAACAACCAGCGTGTTAATCGCCAGATAATATGTCGTTTGGTAGCCCATCTCCAGGAAAAGAAGGTAAATCCTATTCATGCCAAAGGTGATCTCGTCTCGCAGCAAGGACAAATCCGTATCTCGTAGACTGGGGCCGTTACCAAGGATAAAACAGCGCTCCCCAGCATGCAGATTACGATAGGATCGCAGTATGCGGACACTCTTCCTGCGCTGCGAGCGCAACAATCCCGCGAGTTGATGGGTTCCGCGATTAATCCACCACCAATAGGAATTGGATAACGGCATCCATAGGGCCTTCGGTGTGATCTTTTTAGCGTAAGTCTTTAACATTACTTTAGGCTAATTCCGTACTCAGCCGAACTGTTGCCCCACCATCGACGGTTAACGTTTGCCCGGTTATAAAAGAAGATTGCCTTGGGTCGGCAAGAAACAGGATCGCTTCAGCAATTTCCGCTGGCTTCCCAATGCGGCCCATAACTGTGCGCCGTGCAAGCTCCCCAAGGAGATCCTTCGTGGCCTGTCCGTCAGGATCAAAGCCACTGCGTAGCATCGGTGTATCCACTGCTCCTGGAAGGACAGCATTTACGCGCACGTTATGCGGCGCAAACTCGATTGCCATCGCACGCGTCAAGGCGACCACGCCTCCTTTGCTGGCAGCATAGGCAGAAATATTCGGCGATGTGGCACGCGCGTGAACCGAGCTGATGTTAACGATCGCACCTTCGGCTGCTTTTATCGGCGGAAAACCGCAACGTGCGGTGAGGAAAATTGAGCGCAAATTGGTCGCCATTACGTCGTCCCATTCCTCGACTTCCATCTCAAGCAGCGGTTTCGTAATTTGAATTGCCGCATTGTTGATCAACGCTTGCAAACGCTGGGATCGCTGCCCGAAACGATCGAACATCTTTTGGACCATCTCTGGTTTCGAAACATCTACTTCTTCAAAAATTACCCCATTCGGAAATCCATCCGCCGGACTTCGATCCACGGCAAGTACCTGCCAGCCGGCGTCTACAAAGAGATTTACAGTCGCTCGACCAATGCCACCTGCGGCTCCGGTGATCAAGGCAGTTTTTTGCATTAGGGTTCCTCGTCGATCCTATGTTTCTCAACATAGTGGTTAGTCATGATGGATACGATGGGCTGTCATTCTGAGCCGAAGGGTAAACCAATGCCTTTCGCTTTGCGCAAGATTAAGAATCTCGTTGCTCACGGGCGAGAGATTTACGCAACGGAAAACGAGATTCTTCGTCGCTTCGTCATTATGAGGCGCCTTCGCTCCTCAGAATGACAATAATTCCTGGAACATCTTGACTGAGTAATAGGTTTATCCACCGAATATGTAAACTTGCTCCGCTAAACGCTCACAGCGTCTCATCCCATTCGAGCCCCAGGCCTTTAAATAAATTTCGGATGCTATTCTGATGCACCTTTGCCCAGGCGGACGGACTGCTATTTGCATTATGTGGCGCGAGCAAGACCTGATCCATCATAAGCAGCGGACTATCTTCCGGCAACGGTTCCACATCAAATACATCCAAAGCTGCCCCGCCGATACTAGCGCTCTGCAACGCTCCTATTAAGGCATTTTGATCGACGACCCCACCGCGCGAGGTATTAATAAGGACTGCATCTGGCTTAACCAAGGAGAGTGCCTGTTCATCGATCAGATTCGTGGACCCGGGATTAAGATCGCAATGCAGGCTGATAAAATCTGCTTCTTTGAGCAACCGGGTTAGTGAGGTCATTTCGACGCCAACCTCTTCAATAAATTCATCTGAAATTTTCACAATGTCATTAGCCAACAACCGCATTCCGAAACTCTTGGCCCTGCGCAGGACAGCCCGTCCAATTTTCCCAACACCAATTACGCCGAGGGTGCACTCATGCAACGACCTTCCCGGGATCTTTTGCCAATTCCCAAGTTTCATTCCATGGTCGAGGAGTGGTCCTTTGCGGGCAAAGATTAGGATGTACTGCAAGACCGTATCGGCGACAGGATTGGCAAAGGCACCCGGCGTATTGAGTACTTGTACATTAAACTCATGCGCCGCCTCCAGGTCGATCGAATCGATGCCGGCGCCCCACTTTGAAATCACCTTCAACCTGGGGGAAAATCTCACAATCACTCTGCGCGTGTAATGATCGTCCCCGCAAATCGTGCCATCAATTTCCCCGGCATACGGTAACAATGAAGTTTCATCCAGCCTTTCGGCCACTTGAGCTATTTCGACTTGAATTCCCCGTTGATCAAAATAAGCCCTGTAACGATCAAAAACCGGGATCATGTAGGGTGCAGAGAGTAAAACTTTAAATGACAAAGGCTGTGATCCTCACAACAAGTATTCTCCACTGCAGTCAAAGGCTACCTCGAATGTGTTCGCGGGATAAACCCAGAACCGATCTGGATCCTTATCGCGCATGACTATATGTTTTCATACCCTCTGCAATTACAAAATCGTACGGCTCGTCAATATCAAATGCTTCGAAGCGGTCAATGGGATAGAGCAGCGGATGTTGCCCAATCCGATTCTCTCTCCTAAGAAAAGATTCTCGTTCGAAGATATAGAGGCAGGAATTTTCCTCAAACACTGGCGGCAAATCTTGGGTTCGCAACAACTCATTCGGGTTGTGATTAAGTGGCTTTCCCTCTTTATCCCACAGACGCGCGTGCAGCTCCGTAACCGTAAAAAGCGAATCGTAGGCAGGGTAATTCTCCATAAATGCCGCTAGCGCCTCTTCAATTGTTTGTGAACTTAGAAGGGGATTGGTGCTGTGGGTTTGCAGGTAGTAATCTGCCTCAACCTGGCCGACGTCGTGCAGCAGGACCGCGTTCATTGGAATGGAACCCGATCGCAATTTTTCCGGCCGTTCCAAGACCAGTACCGACGGATAGGATGCGGCAATACCCTGGGCAATAATCTCGCTGTCCGTATCGACCACGATTCGAGTAATTTGCTCACACTCCGATAACGTTTCAAGTATATGTGCGTATAGCGGTTTTCCAGCAAAATCTCGATAGTTCTTCTTGGGAAGGCGTTCCGAGTCATGGCGCATAGGAACCAAGGCGACCACACTTGAACTTGCAGTTTTATGATGAAGTGACTTATCCATCTTCATTTTTCATTGTAGAAGAACCGTAGTCGATTGGAGCAATCGAACGCTTCTTAATCTTCTCCGATCCATTCGCGCGTGGATAGTAAAAATTAGATTTCAATTCACTTGTTAGTGCGCCCGAGAGCAAAAATCCACGATAAGTCCCCCATAGCTGAAAAAATCGAAACCACAAGATTCCCCAGATTTCGCGCAGCACGATTTTTCCCTTTGCTGCTTGTGAGCGATCGTGGAAAACATTCGATAGATAGAACCTCATAAAATCCCATAAGTGAAATTGCTCTTGGGGCCGAATCCGCTTAAGCGCCATTGCCTCGCGGCGATAACGATTGTAAATCATGGCGCCTGATTCCTCATGCACATGCACGACTTCAGCGTCCGCAGAATAGGCGATAAAATAACCCTCCTTCATCGCCCAGGTTGCCCATTCCAAATCCTCTAGCGCTGGTAACATCTCGTCATAGGGATGCTGCTTCCATAAGCTCCTGCGGATTGCGGCATTGGCGTTATTACAGAACGGATGCTCTTGACGGCTTACCGAATCCTCTGGGAACCAAGAGGCAAAAATTTGGTGCTCACTAAATCTTGTTGCTTGATCCCCCCTTTGTTTTCCATACACCAGGGCGATTTCATCCTCCGCAAAAGGCGCTAGGATACGCTCGATCCAATCCGCATAAACCGGATACACGTGTGCGCTGGATACCACGATATAGTCCCCGATTGCCTGAGCAACTCCCAAATTAAGTGATTTTCCGAATGTAAATTCATGCGAATCGATGGATAAAATACGAACGGGGTAACGCGACGCAATGGCAACTGTTGCGTCCGTCGAACCCGAATCAACAAGGATGATCTCCACTTCCTTCACAGTTTGTTCAAGCAAGCCCGCTAAAAGTCTGCCGATGTGTTTCTCTTCGTTGTAGGCTCGAATCACAACAGAACATCGAACGTTCGTTTCACCCATCCCTGCTCCAATCCGCTCGATCGACAAGAACGCTATTGGTGTGGCGGTACTTCATTAAAGAATTTGAGGCTGGATGAGTGCCGCCTGTATAACAGCTGTGGGCCTGGTAGCAGATTTTATTCACGCGTATAAATAATTCCATCGCTTGATTGGTGGAAGCGGATTAAGCCTTCCGACATTTCATCCAAAGAAGGCATCCCTGGCCGTAAGTATCCCTGGTGAAAAACAGCGAGAGCGCTGTTGGGATCCAGAAGTCTACGTTTCATCTTAGCCAGCAATTCCTCATAATTTTCTCGCCTTTTTCCATCAACTGGGTCTACCTTCTCTGGCACACGCAAGGCAGGAATGCCCGTCAAGTACAAAACGGCGAATGCTTCATTTGTGTAAATTATCGGGTCTGGTTGCATGGCACGCAGCTTTGCAATAATCTCTGATCCTTGCCAAGCACGACTATTAAATCCTCTTCCTTGTTCACGTGCCACGGAGATTACGCCAAGAGTTGTTGGAGCAAAGAATAATACCCCAAGAAGGCCCATTGCAATGAACGCACCATGCGGCTTTTCAATAAGCACTCGTAGGCGAGGTTTTAAAATTGAATGGCCTTCAACAAAAAGCAGTACCAAAGCAATACCATAAAGCGGCGATAGGATTCGGCTATTCAATCTCGTAGAGGCATCAAAAAATGTAAGCGAAAAAAGCAGAAAAAATCCAAACAAGATTCCGTGCAAAAGGAACACATTCTTTGTATGTCTGGGCTGGCGCGATTTGCTGCGTCCCGGGTGAAATAGGATGGATAAAACAATCCCTGCAGCCAGCAAGATTATGAAGGCAGCAAGCATTATTTTAATTTCCAGGCTGTCCTTCGTGTAAAGCAGCCATCCAGATAAAGTGGTGATTGCTTCATTAATTTTTTCCTCGCCGATGGGATGAATGGCGAACACTCGATTAGTGAACGAACCAGTCAGCGAAAAATTACGCATTGTCCAGACAAAGTTCGCTGCTATTGCAATCGCGCCAAAACGCAAAGCCTCCCTGATTTTCTTTAGCTTCGACCCTGGGTAAAAAAGCAAGAGAGCTATCACGCCTGTCGCAGCCAGCGATGCACCAATGTAGCGTGTCAGGAAAGCCAGGGAGGAAATCAGCGCCGAAAGGTGGCCTTTCCACCGCTTTTGATCGTTTAGATAACTTGTCAGTAAAAAGAGAGCCGAGAGGGTGAGTGTGAGGTAGAGTGGCTCCGACATTGCTTCAAGGTGCACCTCAAACAATGGTGGAGAAAGCGCGAAAAAAGTTTCCCCAAGAATTGCCGCCCTCCATGAACCCGTTGCGTAGAAGATGATCGCTCCCGCGAGCAATACAGAAGCTCCGAAGAGGCTTGCAGCACTCCAGGCTGCGATTTGCATCCCATTACCGGCGAGTGACGATCCGAACGCCAGCAATAGGGGATAAAGGGGAGGAAAGTGAATCAACGGTTTTAGCTCTCCGCCACCACCGGTCCAATACGCTCCCTCTCCATCAGAAATATTTTCTGCAGTGATCAGATAGAGGATTGAATCGTGGCTTACGCCCACTCCAATGGGCGCGGTCGAGTAAAGCTGGAAACTTAGCGCCAACAGGGCGACAAAGATCATCGCCGCCCACCAAACGCGCTGAGAATTCCTGCCCCATCTACTTTCTTGTATAGGCGGCTTATTCATAAAATCTGCGAGTAGATTCCAAAAGCGGTCACGGCTTAACCATTGTCGCAAGGAAATTCGATGTAATTATCCCTAGAGTAGAACATTTGGAAATTAAGATTTTGAATATGCAATTTTCTTAATGCTCCCCTACATCAAAATTCCCCACAATGCGGAGAATATCAAAACCTTCCGCAAAAGGACGTTCGGCGAGGGCGCCATGACGTATTAACGTCGAGCGAATGATCTGCGGGCTAAAATAGTACTTTGATTGGTATGTTTCGTACTCCGCCAACGCCTTGAGTTTCAACTGTGTATCTTTTTCCGTCACTTCTACGAGAAAATGGGGGAAGAAACCGTAGCTTGAGCGCAGAACGTCGAACCCCAACACACTTATTCCCCTAAATGCGCGCAATGCTTCAGTCGTCACGACTGCGTGATCTTGATGAATATCCGATTGGCTGTGGACAAAAACAATATCGGGATCAAATGATCGTCCCAGGTCGTAAAGAAATTCTAGAATATTCTGACGATCTCTGGGGAAATTTCGTGTTTCAAAATCTTTGAGCACTACTCTATCTTCTGGCACACCAAGAATTCCCATGCTGCGATAATGCTCGGCAACAAGATTGCGCAGCTCAGGATTTTTCTGATTATCGGAGACCGTAGCGCAAAGTACGTTGGTTGATCTAGAAATATTGGCCAATAAGGCGCCACAACCGATTTCAATATCGTCGGGGTGTGCTCCAACAAAAAGGATTTTTTTGCCGTAGAAAATCAATTCAATTCCTCCGGTTTTATTTTAGGGCGACAATCCCGCCCACTACCTTGGTCATAACAAGCCCATCCTCTGATTCAAGCAATCGGCGGCTTGCGACTTTGCTGATCAACTGCATAACCTCTTCAAATTCATCCGCGCCCTCAAAAAAGGATGACCAAAGTTTCCGATCCTCGGAAAGTGAGGCTCTTGTGTAATCGAGAAATGGCCCTACTCCCTTAAATGTCAGTGGGTTCTCGAAGCGATGCAGCTCGACGTGTGAAAAGGTCGATCGAATGTTTTCAAGGATTTCGCTGCTATAACGTGAGCTCCCCGGCATCGGAGGAATCGTTTTTCCTGTGGCTTCCGAGATTACGTCGTAAAATAATTGTTTGTTATCGGGCATGGGACCACTTGTGAATAAGCGCCCTCCGGGCTTTAACACCCGATGCATTTCTCGAATGGTGAATGGAATATCGGCAGCGTAATAGATGGCGAAGCAACAGGAGAGCAAGTCATAATAATCATTTTCAAGTGGAAATGGTTGATTAAAATCGAGTTTCTTGATGATTAATTTTTCGCCCAGTGAACGATTGAGCTTGGCAGCATCCGCAAGAAGTTCATCCGAAATATCAACGCCTGTGATTTCTGCTTCGCCATCCAAATAATTATGAAAGGCTCTCAATTGCTTTCCCGCGCCGCAGGCAACATCCAAAATGCGCGAACCTTTGGGGATGAGCAGCAATTCCAGCATCCAATCATCGATATTTCGGGCGCCATACTGTTCATGGATATTTATTCTCGTAGCAAGGTCTTCGCTGGTTTCCTGATATTCAATTTTCATACGATCATTCCTCCTCTTTTCTCACATTGCGTGAACGTCAAGCAGAGGCACCTATTCCGAATATTGTTACTACCGTATTCAAGCTCAGCGCCCGCCAAATCCACGCAACACGCGCCTCAGTTCGGATAAAAGAAAGATTCCCCTTCCAGAATTCCTTGCGAGATGACCGCAAGTGCTTGCGAATTTAAAAGCCTCTGGGGGTCAAACTTGCGCAACCGCACCATTCCTTTTGCGCGAGGGTACGGCTCCAAAAACTCTGAGAGATCGAGCGAACTTCGAAAGAGTTCATAGTAAAGGAAGTGTCTCGCGTTTTCGACAAATTCACGCGGATGATTGATCGCCTCTTCCTGCAAGAGTTCCTCAAACTTAGCAGCATATGCGGCGCGATCACGTGGAAAAAAAACAATCGGGAGTTGTGTGTAGCGAGCCCTGCCTGCGCACAACACAGGCACACCCATAATGGAGGCTTCCAGCCCGATGGACGAGTTATAAACCATGATAAATTTGGATCGTTCGATCAGCTGGTAGGAGCTGGTTGAGTCCGACGGTCTGAGAAAAATAACATTATCCCACTCTTCCAACTTCGATGCGCGTATCCAATCGGCGACACTTTCCTGACTTTCTTTTCCAGGCCGATCTTCATCGGGGTGCGCACGCACAATGAACATGGTTTCGGGATGTTCAAGGATCTGTGCTTTGATGTCCTCTAACCATGCAAACATATCGCTGTAAATCGTATTTGCGTGCACCTGGCTCGTGTCGAAGATAACATTGGTAAAAATCGCAACGGTTTGGGAATAAGCTTCCATTGCCTGCTTGAGTTCCTCAGATAGAGAAGACATTTCCGGCCAGAATTGGATTCCGGCCATTTCGGAACGACCATCGTAGCGATCATAAAGATAACGATCAAGCTGCTCTTGCTGTTCGAAACCCATCTGAAAATCATGCGCCAGGTCAAATGTGCGAAAGGTAGCATGTTCGGCGGAAAAAAATGCTGAGAAAGGCCGCAATCCAACTTCATGTGTGAAAACACTTATGTCCTTCAACTGAGCCATATGACGAGCGATCGCTTCCGGGTACATGAGTCCATTAAAAACCACCAGCGCCCGTGGCTGCAATTCGTCGAACAATTTCCCAAATCGTTCCACAAGGCTTGCTGCAGAAGCCAAATACTGGCGAAAAAGAAAAATCGTCCCCTTATCCTCTATCAAATGAAACCTGCGCAGAGCCCATCGCAGGCCCGGCAAACATAGCTCACCCACTGGTACATCTTGGAACTCCCATTCGCTCAACTCCTGCAATGAGAGAATACCTACCTCAGCGGCAACCTTGCGCACGATCGCGTGATCGAGAGTTAGAGCGATCGAATCGGCCTGAGGGAACAATAAGTCACTAAACTTCATGCAGTGGTCACATGGAGGCGGAGAGAGATAGTCCCATCGATTGGTGCCCAGGATACATTGCTGCATCCCTCGTTCACAAACGATATACTTTGCCGGAATGCCCTCCAATCGAATCTTCCAGGATGCGATCAGGCTGATGGCACTATTAATACTCAAGCGATGGATGCGTGAGGAAGCGTTAAAAAACAGGACCGGGGGTTGCCCCACAACCGTTTCCTTTTGCCTACTTGTGATAAAGGCTTCCACAATTGCAACGGATTGCCTTAAGGAACGATCTGCGCTTAAACGTTCCAGCTTATCGCGGACGTCATTCAGCTTCAATGGCTATTTCCTCTAACATTGCCCTTCACCCTGCGCAGTTTTCGAAGGGCTCCCTGCTCGCTCTCATACACTCTCTTTACACCATCCCCAAACGCCTCTTCCGTAACACGAATATCCTTCATTAACCTCGCAAAGCCGTGGGGCTCAACCGAGGCGGCTTGATCGCTGCCCCACATTGCACGATCAAGGGTTATGTGGCGTTCAATCATGCACGCACCCAAAGCGACTGCGGCAAGAGAAGGCGCGAGCCCTACCTCATGGCCAGAATATCCGATCGGGCATGCAAATCGGGCGCGCAACGTTTTGATCATATTCAAGTTGAGCTCGCTGGGAGCACAAGGGTACGTACTGGTGGCATGGGTGATAACAAGGTTTTCGATTACAAGCAGGTCGACAGCCTGATCAATTTCATCCATTGTGGACATTCCGGTTGAAAGAATGATCGGTCTGCCGGTCGATCGAAGAAAGATTAGGAGATCATGGTCCGTAAGCGCTGCCGAAGGCACCTTGTGGCAAGGGGGATCAAACGCCTCCATAAATTCTGCGGAAGGCTCATCCCATACGGATGAAAACCAGGGGATTTTTCTTTCCTGACAATATTCTGAAATCTGTGTGTACTCGTCATTCTCAAATTCAACGCGGTTTCTGTAGTCAATATAGGAAATGTATCCCCAGGGGGTATCGCGCATCTTTTCACGTTCCTCGAGGGGTACACATAACTCAGGTGTACGTTTCTGAAATTTGACCGCGTCGACGCCCGCTAACAAGGCGGCATCAATCAGGCGTTTCGCCGATTCCACGTCACCATTATGATTTATTCCAATTTCAGCAATCACGTAGGTGGGATGGCCATCTCCAACCCAACGATCGCCTATCTTCAATTCCCTCTGCATCGATTCTTTAACCTTTCATCATTAATCTCGGCGAGGTTGCCCTGCACGCCTAGGTTGCACTGATCGTCACCGAATCGGCCTTTCCCACTTTCGCCAGGACAAGATCACACAATTCGCGCACTGCCCCATATCCTCCGCGTGATTGCAGAATATGGTCTGCCGCAATCTTGACTTCTGGGTGCGCATCGGCCACTACAAAAGCACTTCCCACGATTGGAAAACAAGGCAAATCATTGACATCATTGCCCAGATAGATTGTGTTCGCGCCTAGAATTCCTTTTTGCTTGAGCATATTTTTCAGCACATTGGCTTTATCTTCTATACCCTGCACATATTCCAGTTTCAGCTTGTTGCAGCGCGCGGCCACCACTGGGTTCTCTTCGGTGGAAAGCACGGCGAATTGAAAACCTTCCTTGCGCAAGAGCGCAATTCCCATGCCATCCGATCGACTTGAGGCGACCCATTCCTCTCCATGTGTATTGGTCCAAACACGGTTGTCCGTCAAGACACCATCGAAATCAAGGATAATCAACTCGATTGTTTCCGGCATTGGTCGAGGTGCGTTGCCTGGCCTGACAACATCCATATCGCCCTGTCGCAAGTTCCATTCTGCCCTTTCCCAGTCAAGCTCTGTATCAATATCAACCGTATACTTCGGATCAAGCACCAGCGGCACGATAACATCTCCCGTTAGAGAATCCTTTTCGAAAAGAACGCGACGGTAGAAAACATCCAGATGCCCGGTTTGCCAGTGTGTGCGCGGAAGATCTTGACGCGGCGAATTGTAAGCCTCGTGTGGTCCGTCTTCGAGCAGGGGATTTAAAATACCATCCGCCGAAATTTTCCACATTTTGTATGGATTTTGGGCTGAGGGAACTACCGCACGAACGGAATCGGCTTGTTGATGCTGCAATAAGAGAGCGATCCCTTGATCAACGCAGCCAGGCGGCCTGAGGGGAGTGGTTGGCCGCAGTTGAACAATAATTTCCGGCTGATAGCCTTCATTTTCCTCGAGCCAGTTCAACGCGTGCACGAATACGGGCAAATCGGGGGTGAAATCCATTGCCAATTCGGCAGGCCTGATGAAGGGAGCTTCGGCGCCGTAGGCGCGTCCTATTTCGGCGATTTCAGGATCATCTGTGGAAACTAGCACCCTCGAAACCGTATCCGACTGCAACCCAGCCGCGATGCTGTATGCCAAGAGTGGATGTCCCGCAAAGGAGCGGATGTTCTTCCGAAGAATTGATTTCGAGCCTCCTCTGGCGGGAATAATTGCGAGGGTTTCCTTGCGCCTTACCATGCCGTCCATCCTCCGTCCACAATAAGATTGGATCCCGTCATATAGCTGGATGCCGGCGAAACCAGAAACAAAAGCGCGCTGCTGATCTCTTCTGGATTGGCCATTCGATTTAGTATTGTTTTTTCGGCATATCGCTCCATAAATTCTTCGTCGTGATCCGCGACGACGCCTCCGGGCGTGAGCGTATTGACCCGGATCCCACTTCCCCGAAAATAGGTGGCCAAATATCTTGTCAACCCCAGAACGGCTGCTTTAGCAACGCTATATGTAACGGGTTTGTATTGATTGGCTTCGCCTTCCCGTTCGTACAACCTCTGGTCTGGGCCCACCAAACCATAGGTCGAAGAAATGTTGACGATGATGCCTGATTTGGCCTCCAGCATGGGTCCGGCAACAGCTTGTGCACAGAGGAACATCCCGGTCACATTAACATCGAGTGATTCCTGCCATTTTGCAAAAGGAAAATTTTCAAAGTTGCTCGTATGTTCCCCATGGTGAGCCGCATCAAATTTAGGATCGAGCGCGGCGTTGTTTACCAAAATATCGATTCTCCCGAATTTGTCGATTGTGGTATTGATTAAGTCCTTTACGGACTCTGGGCTGGCTACATCGGTCGCATGGCTCATTGCCTCGACGCCAGATTTCTTGTTAACCTGGGCAGCAACATCTGCAGCCTTGGTCCCTAAAATATCGGCGACGACAACGTGCGCTCCGGCGGCACTTAAGACATCACCATATTCTCTTCCCAGAAGACCCGCGCCGCCGGTGATAACCGCTACCTGATCACTGAGATCATAATTCTTCATGGGCCTATACATTTCGGCCGCGCTCATAATCTCGCGCCCTCTAACTCTTTCATCACTATCTTCCGTCTCTCTCGCGCCGATTGATGCACCGCCAAGGCGACTTCAAGCGTTCTGAGACCATCCTCAACCGTGCAAATCGGGTTGCCATCGTCTCGTATAAGGTCGATAAAATGAGCCATTTCCTGCAAGAACATCTCATTGCGCTGAAATGCAAGCGTGCCCGCCGTTCGACGTTCATCCTGGGTTGATGATGTGCTCCAACCCACGTCCGCATCGGCATAATCCCAATGCAGCGTTCCATGTTCACCCTTGATATCCATCCAATGCCGTTTCGGATTTTGTAGATAATCGAGATGAACACTCGCTTTGACCCCGCTGTTAAATTCAAGCTCAAAATCCGCCGATTCTTCAACATCGATGGCCAATGTGCTGCGATTTCCAATTTCAGCCGTCAGCGCATCCACTTCTCCAAATATCCATCTCAGGTAATCAATGGGGTGGGAGAGTGTTAGCACAACGCCACCGCCCAGGTCGCGTCGTGCACTATACGCCAGCTGATAATCCTCCCACGGATGCCAATCCGGAAGGTATTCTCCCCAATAAACATGCACACTATCGATTTTGCCAATAGCGCCCTCGGCAATCATTTTCTTCGCCTGTCGTATCCCCGGATGAAAACGAAACTGGTATCCAACCAGCACTTTGGCTCCCGATTCATGTAGCGTTTCCTGGAGATCGAGAACTTTTACCCTTGAATTCGAGATGGGTTTCTCAATCAGCAAATGGATTCCCGCCCTGGCGAGCGGAAGCGCGGTATCCATATGCAGCGAAGTTGGATTTGAAATAATTGCTGCCTGAGGTTTCCAAGTTTCAACCACGCGCGACAGATCATCTTCCACCGGAAACCGCGCAAATTCTTTCGACGCGAGCGTGGCTTTTCCCGTGCGGTACAGCACGATATCGTCCTCACCCAAGGAGAGTAAGTTTTGCAAATGTCGTTGACCTATCGACCCAAGGCCACAAATTAGAAATCGCATTTTATGCCCAAGACTGCTCCCAGTAAACAGCGCGACACTCGTTTCATTCGGGCCAAGGAAGCCAGGCCCAGCGGGCTGCAAATTTTGTAACAAACCTTCTCCAGAGCATGCCCCTTTTCCTGCGCCACCTGATGCCTGAACTGCTGGAGCGAATCGCGCGCGTGGCCCGATCTGCAGCAGGTGAGGCCAGCACGCTAATATAAAGGGGAATCAAAAGAGAGCGCGGTTTGCCGTGCACCCATAATTTGCGCACATTAAATCCCGTCTGGCGCAGCATCTCCACGATCGATTGCGGCGAAAATGCGAATAAATGCGATCGCTCAAAAGTTTGATGGCCAAATAAGTTTGGAACTTCAAGAAGCAGACTACCGGCGCTGGAAATCCATTGCAGCTTCAGGTTTTTAAGATAGTCAACCGGATCCGAGAGATGCTCCAAAACATGGGCCATCGTAATCAGATCAAAACTATGACGCTCGCTTTTCCCTAACTCACTTAAATCGCCCACAATATTCAATCCATTCGCCCGACTAAATTCCCGATACGCCTTGCCGGGCTCAATTCCTGTCCCCGTGCAGCCATAAGCCTCTTGAAGGCCCAGCAAAAGACTGCCGGTTGAGCTTCCAATATCAAGGGTGTGGTTAACTTTGGGAAGCATACTTTTTGCAAATTCGACCAGATGTACCGCGCGCCCCTTTTGAACACGTAAATCTTTCTCAATCGGTTGCTCTGAGCCCTGGACGAATTTTCGATAACCATCGAGATAGTAAACATCAAGCTCCCCCGCAGACATCCGTGGCGATTGGAAGATCAATCCACAGCGCTGGCAGAGTACATAATAAATCTCACCCTCCCCCACAGGGACGCTTTCAAAGAAGCTGTGTGCCCCGCGTCCGCTCGAACAAAGCACACAGTTTAACACTTCTTCATACTTTGCCGTTGCCATCACATTCATTCCCTGTGCAGCCGGAGCAATCTCCCCCGTGAATTGGTTCTTTTCGGTTCGCTTCACCCAATACCGCCAGACGCATTTTCTTCATCGGCCGCTTCATACCAGCCTCCTGTTTCGCCGCTCAGCAGCCCAAACAGACGATTGTAAATTCCTTGAAGCATCCATCGTACGGGTTTCCATTGAAGAATTTTGGACGTCCTTGATTTAACATCTACTGCTTTAACAATATCGATGGAATACGTTTGCGCCTCGGCGGCCAGGGTTGGGCTTACCAGATTACCGATCAAACGTGTCGTCCTCTCATGCGTGGTCAGGCGCAAATACCCGGCGCTGTCGATGGCATTATCCAGGGCATTCATCCCGCCCATCAATCGCCCAGTCCATTCCGCCTGCAAAAAACGCCGCGCTACCTCTAATGGCGAAACAAACTGATTGTGGCAAGCCGTCGCGTAGACCTGCAGTCCATTACGTTCGAGTGTGATATCGTCCAATTTCCTGATTTCTCCCAAAAATTCGCGCGGGTCTTTTCCCAATGAGATCGCCCATTCTTGCTCCCATGACTCAGGAATGGTTTTTGCATACACGAGTGTTGTGCTGGGATCGGCATCTGCGAATTTAATATTACTCTCGATGCCATGATCGAATAAGGTTCTTTCCGGCGAGCCACTCACCATTCCCACCTTCGGAAACGCGTCAAGAATTCTAAGATGCGCCTCCAGCCAGCCTGGATAAAAAAACGTATCATCATCCGTGTAGGCTAAAACCTCGCCCGGCGCGCTCGCAGAAATTAAATGCAGCGCACCTAGTTTGCCGATATTCTCACTTGACGTCAGCAAATAACGAATCTTCCCGGCATCGACAAGTTTCTGCAAATGCACTTTTACTTCGGCGCAGCTGGCGTTATCGAAGACCAGTAGATCGTAAGGAGTGCGTGTGTTTTTGAAAATGCTTTCCAATGACAGCTTTACGACATCGAAGCGATGTTTAAAATAGCCACTTAAATGTGGGAGGTATACCAGCATCGCAATGGTTACGCGCGCCGGCCTATACGTTGACTTTTTATGTCTCGCAGGGTTCATCCCAATTCTGGACATTTCAGCGCGGGTCCTTATCTCGCTTGTTTCGCGTTCCCACCAAGTTCGAAAGCCGCCCAAGGAACCTTTCCGCGTAGTAACGTATCACTTCCACAGGATGAAACAAAAAATGGATTATCGCACCCGGGCCCAAGCGGGAAATTGCGGCCGTTTCGATCGATCGCAAGGCCCCACGCCCAATCCATGATCGGCGTTGAATTCCCGTATTTGAGAGACGCCAATTTGCATCGCGGATGGTAAAAATTGTATTTTGGCCACCGGCGAGGACGACATTTTGGACACTTTCCGGCAAATTGTAGTGCGCTTTTCCGTCGGGGAGATGGGCATAATCATGGCTTTGGTGAACCGCCGTGATGCTTGCTGTTGCATCCAGCACAGGAGTTTTCGCGGCGCGCGCGGCGTATATCATCCAATTATCCCATCCGGCGCGTCCTAACGCAAAAGGCGGAATGGAGTTAAAGAGCGCACGCGGGAAAACAAAATAATCGCTGCCTGCCGGAGGATGCAAATTTCCAATCCGATGAATTTCAGCGTGCACTTGCTCCTGCCATCCATTTTCAAAGGATAGCCTGTTCCCTACGTCAAGATCCCAGCGCTGTCCGATGATCAAGAAACGTTCAAATTGTGCGCGTGCCTCGGACACCGCAGGCAAAAGATCATCGAAAAAGAGAATATCGGCATTTGCGAAACATAAAATGGAGTGTTTTGCCAATTTTTCAGCGGTCTCGAAAATAGCGCTGATCAATGGTGTTCCTTGTTCGTTGCGCTCAATCGCGGGGATATGCCGAACCTCGAACTCTTGAGCGGCCTCCGCCATCCCCTCCTCATCCCCGATTAAGAGTATTTCCACTGCTGGGCCAAGCTTACGCCAGGAT
Organism: Chloroflexota bacterium; assembly: GCA_022561215.1. Classification (GTDB taxonomy): domain Bacteria; phylum Chloroflexota; class Anaerolineae; order Anaerolineales; family E44-bin32; genus JADFRQ01. The sequence goes on from JADFRQ010000049.1 coordinate 25,791, forward strand.
CCGAGCGCATTTTTCTGAATACGAGCAATCTGGCCGGTAAAGGGCTTAGGCGATGTGAATATTGTTAACATAGGCTTTCTGTGCTCTGGATGAGCACAATTCGTAAAAAGCTCATCCCTCTGCCTCCGACATTTTTTTCTGTACTACACCGGCGTTGATTGTTTTTAGTTCGGGAAATTCGACCAGGAGGTTTACCACATCCCGCCATCCAAAATTCGATTTATCGGCAAGCAGTTCATACACTCGACGGACAAATGTCAAATCTTCTGGGGTATCGACTGCCCAGCGCAGGTGGCCATACGCTCCTCCCGAGTCGACGGACATCGTCCGAAATCTCCCAGGCTTCTCGTAAAGGAAAGGGGTCACGTGCTCCCGCTGATATTCTTGTTCAGCTTCCTCATCCGCTCGCAGCAGCGCCTCGATTGACATGACCTCGACATCGAGGCCGATTGGATACGTGCGCCGAAGCTCTGTGCTCCCCCGATTGCTGCCGAAGTCAATCGCCGGATAATGCTCCAGAAAGGCATACACCGTTTTATCAATCACCTGGGGATCCATCAGTGGACAATCCCCAGTTACACGAACGACAATATCAGCGTACATTTCCCTCGCCGCGCGTATCGTGCGCGCGAGCAAATCCTTCTTTTCACCACGGATGTGTGGGATATGATGCGTCGTGCAATAGTCGACGATTTTCACATCCGCTTCATCTGTCGATGTCGCCACAACCACTTCGTCAATGCATGATGCGCGGCGCACACGCTGCACTACATGACCTACCATGGG
>JADFRQ010000106.1 GCA_022561215.1 Chloroflexota bacterium
GGAGGCCCAGGGGGTCCAGGTTTGGCTGTCGCATGAATCTGCGGGCACTGCGCTTGGCCTGGGTGTGGGCCCCTTGGCTCAAGTCGATCTCCTCGTCCATCGCTCGCAGGAGGCAGAAGCCAAATCTATCTTGGATGACTATCACGCCGGCGCCCTCGATCAAGACGAATACTCATGGGAAGACGATTGAGGTCCATTGGAGGGGATCGACCGGTACACCGCCTACCCAAATTTCCCAGTGCAAATGCGGCCCAGTCACGCGACCCGAATTGCCTACCAAGCCAATTATTTCTCCCTTTTCAACAACATCCCCCACCGAAACATTAATTTCCGCCTGGTGCAGATAGCCTGAAATTATGCCCCAGCCATGATCGACAAACGTGGCATTCCCGCGGACATCCAAGCTACCCGTGAATACTACCTTTCCCTTCGCTGGTGCTGTGATCGCCATTCCCATCCCACCGAATAAATCAAGCCCGCTGTGATAGGTGGTATACCCCGTATCATTGTAATTTCGGCGTACACCGAAATAGGAGGGAAAGCTTGCCGTATTCAATGATGGAAAATCAAACACACCATCCCAATAGCGCAGATCCGAATTTTGGCCAACGATTGAGGCAATGAGCTCATTTTCAGGCTGTGTAAACCTGGTCTCAATCGTTTCCGGGGGAACATAAAGTACGGGATCGAACCAATACTCCCCACTGGCAACTCGCAGGGGCTGGCTAAAGTTAAATCTCATTTCCTCGTTCGATTGCTCAGTCCACTCGATTCGCAAATCATAAAGCCCCGGCTCCGCCATGGCATGAATTCCCTGCAAGGCCACAGAATCCTGGGATTGTAGTTGATTGAAATGCAGATCCCATTCACCAATCGCTCCGCTGATGGACGCCGGATCAGCCTGCTCGATTCTAACGCTCAGTGTTTGACCCTGGAGAACTCGCAAAGGTTTAATTTCCACTGCCCGAATCGGCGCCGGCAAGAATTGTCGCGATCCTTCATCCGTGAACATAATCAGCGATTCGCCCGGGTAAATCCAGCTGCGATTTAACACACCCTCGATATTTTCCAGAGCCCAGGGATTAAGTGCGTTACGAGCAGCATACTCCAGACGACTTTCGCCCGGCCTGGAAAGCTCCACCAAAAACGAATTCGGATCTTCCTCGTTTGTTGAAAGAATAACGAATTGCCCAATATAAAGTCGACCGGGATGCAATATTCGATTGAGACGTGCGAGTGAATGTATGCCGATGCCATAATATTGGCTGATGGAAAACAGATTCTCACCGAAGCCAACTTCTTTCAGCTCCAATTCGCCGGACACATCATTAAATCCGGGAATGATCATTTTAAATCCCGGTCCAATTATCGAGGGATCGATAATGTTATTCACAGTCGCTAATTCTTCGATCGTTGTGCCAAAGCGCTGGGCGATGGAATAGAGCGAATCGCCCGATTGGACAATATAAATCGGTCCTGAATCTTGAGCAGAGACGCTCGAGGAAATTGCAATCCCCAGCAACAACATCAGGTACAAGAGGTAGCGAAGGTAGCGCATAAGCGTAGGCTCAATTATCCTACAAATATCCCCAAATGGTCATCTATTGTTCGATCCTCACAACAAAAAAAAGGGCGACGATCGCCGCCCTGCTCATGGTCGCCACTATGCCTTAATCGGTGATTCCGAGGATCTTCTCAACGCTTTCCAACAATTCTTGCGGCCCAAATGGTTTGGTAATGTAATCATCTACCTTCGCGATATGTAATCCCAAAACTTTATCGATCGACTGTGCTTTTGCGGTAACAACGACAATAGGAATACCGCGTAATTCCTTGTCTGCCTTAATTTTCTGATACACTTCCCAACCATCCATATCGGGCATCATGAGATCGAGGAGCACAAGATCTGGTTTTTCACGCTTGACGGTCTCCAGACCTTCCACCCCACCGTGCGCACCGATTACTTCAAATCCCTTTCGACTGAGAATCAATCGAACGAGATCAATCATTTCAGGCTCATCTTCAATACAAACGACGCGCAATTGATCCACTGGCTCCATTTCCTTCCCCCAGGGAGGTACCAAATCGAGCGTAGTGTAGCACAGTGGAATTTTGGCGCAACCGACCTACTACGTACGTCCGTCAGTCCTGATTATGATGACATTAAATCGAGTCTTTCGACGCTGATTCCATTAAAAAGTACGAATCAAAATAATCTGAATGCAGAAATTGTTGCGCAAATCACGGAGTCAACCACCGGGCGCACAAGCCAATCCAGGCAGACGCACGTTCGATTACGCCGCCTGATTGGCGGTTAGGAGATCCGGTCTCTTTGAAAGGAAGCGATACGCTTCATTGAGATCTCGGCTGGTAATCAAGCCAAGGAACATCCCATCTTCCAATACCGGTAGAGCATCGACATTCAAATCGGCCAATTGCTGCTGAACATCGAACAGACCATCACGCACCTCAACGCCGGGGATTTCGGTGTCCATTACCAGTCCGATAAAAGTATCGGGACTATTTCTGTTTATGGCCTCCATTAATTTTGTATGGGTTAACAATCCGACAAGTTTTTCACCCTCGCAAACCGGAAAATCAGACTGAAATGACTGTAGCGTTAAGGCAACAGCCTGGCGCAGCGTTGAGTCAGGAGCCAATGTCTCAACGCTTCGGGAATAGGCTTGTTCGACTCGTAGTCCCTCGAAAACACGCCGAATTCGAATCACTTGTCCCTCCTGGCTCGCTCCGACAAGGATGAATAGCGCTACAACCACCATGAAAAATCCACCGCCGAGCAGACCCCAGAGACCAAGCAACCACGCCATTCCCTGGCCAATGCTTACGGCAATCGCCGTCGCCCGCGAATAACTAAGCCGCGTTGCCAACAGAGCGCGAAGGATTCTCCCCCCATCTAACGGAAATGCCGGGAGTAAATTAAAAACAGCCAGCAAAATATTGGAGATAAATACGTAAGCAAAGATGGAAGAAGTACTTGCCCTGGCTAAACTGCGCATTGTCAATGGCAAATCGCCCAATCCCACATCAAAGTTAAAAAATAGTAGCAATAACCCCAATACGATGGCAATTCCAAAATTGACCAGCGGCCCCGCAGCGGCAATCACCAGTTCTTTAATCGGCTGTTCCGGTATCTTGCTCAATTGCGCAACACCACCAATGGGCAGCAAAACTATCTCCTTCACTGCAATTTTGTAGTGCTGCGCGGCGATGCTGTGCCCGAGCTCATGCAGCAATACAATCGCGAAAAGGATCAGGGTAACGACAACACCAAATACTGCACCCTGGATTCCTCGCCGTCCCACAATACCAAACTGGATGGCGGCCCAAATCAATATTAATGGAAACGTGATATGAACTCGTATATCGATACCTCGAAAACTAAATAGTTTTATTGCATTGCTCATGGAGATCCTCCGGCGCGCGTAGGGCACACCATTCCACTCGATTGGACAAAATCACCGTAGGCACAACATCACGAACCCGGCACGCCGAAACCCAATTAGGCGAAATACCGCAGAACGCACACACAATGACATTGCGCATATGTCTATTAAGATTGAACTTCTTGTCTAATTCTTACACTACGCTTATTAGGATTTTATTAGAATCTTCAATGAATCATGCAAAATTTTGAAACTCCTTTGCCCAACCTGCCCACTCTTGGTCGACCGATCCAACACGGCCGGGCAAGATAAACACATAATTCAGGTGGCGACACGTTGCTGCATAGGGATCGCGTTTGGATAATTAACCCCATTGCGCGGATGCGCAGCAACGCGGAAGTGTATTTCGCCGGTTCGTATGGCGCTGAGGTAAAAAGGCAATCGCATCCGGCTTCGAGGGTATTTCGATCCATTTTCTCGAATAATTTGTGCTACAGACCGATTATTGGGGATCAAGCCTCCCAACAATTTGGAAACGCGTAAAAATTTCCATGCTTTTTGAGGGCTTATTGCGGAGGAGCGGCTATCCTCCGTGTTTCGAAAAGTAATTTCCTGCGATCACCATCATTACGCTTGCCCTGATCCATATTCAGCAGGATCCGGATGCGTTTATGCTAGTTTACTGGTTTGTATGTTTATGTTCAGCGGTATCTTAATGGCAACGTTAAAATCGGGGAGCGATAGCGCGGGCGCGGCAATCCATATGATTCAGCTCAATAACCCAGGTGCACGTGCATAAGTGGCCTCTCGGATTGCCTCTGCGCTAGGTGAATCTAACAATGTTTGCAGATTTCGGTAGCTTGAAGGTTATTCGCCGTTGGCTAATCGAACGCCGTCTGTTGCCCTCTTACGTGAGCTTAACCCCCGCACTGCTTAATTCCTTCTTCCGAAGATCCGAGCGTGGGCTCCATCCGCAGTGCATCTTCAAAGAATTCCATTGCAATATCGCAGCGGCCTAAATCAACGTACTCCCATCCGATCCCATCTTTCAACCAGGGATCATATTCTGCGAAGGTCTCAGCAGTTTCCAAAGCTGCTATCGCATCATCGAACTGATTGGCCAATCGATAAGCAATAGCCAGTTCCCAGTAGTACCATCCATATTCCGGATAAATTTCAATCGCCTTTTGAAAGGCAAGAATCGATTCTGTAAGTTGGTATTGCTCCATGTACGCAAATCCCAATGCCTCATAAAGATCATCTCGGCTGGGATTTGCCGCCAATCCGCTCTCTAATACGGAAATTGCTCGATCAAAATCGCCATCTTCGGCATAGAATTGTGCCAATGCATCATAGGCAGTGCTCCAAATGGGGTCAAGATTGATGGCGGCATTAAAGGACTCCTCGGCATCTTCAAAAATACCGATTTCCTTGTAGATCCATCCCTTCTTTTCATGAAACGTGGACTCATTCGGATTCGACACAAGCGCTTCGTCTAGCGTTAATAACGCCAGATCGTAATTTCCCAGGCTCCAATGCAAATCGGATAAACCATCCCATGCGGCAACATAGGTTGGATCGATGATAATGGCCTGATTAAAGGCGAACTCCGCAGCATTGTAGTTGCCGGATTCAAAATAACTCCATCCCAAACTCTCATAATAGGAGGGATCTTCTTGGTCTCCGGCCTCGAAGGCAATGCCCAGAATTTCATCCGCTTTCTCAAAATCACCCAGTGCGATGTACGAATCTGCCATTGCACCGTAGAGCCAAATTGACTCTGGATCCAGCACCAATGCGCGCTCAAAATTTGATATCGCTTCCTCATGCAAGCCCAATTCTTGGTAATACCATGCAGCCGATTCGGCGACCCATGCCTCATCGGGAGCTAGTTCTATGACCGCCGCGAGAGGTTGCTGTGCCTCTTCCCCGCGGCCCACGACTATATAGGCATTTGCCAGGTCTAAGTAGACCAATTCGTCCTTCGACCCGGCTTCAATTGCCGTCTCATACTCGCGAATCGCGCCCTCATAATCGCCTTCGTTGTAGAGATTCTGCCCAATAACAGCGATCTGAAAAGCCGTGAGCGTAGGGTCAACGTCCAGCTCGGGAATAGCAGTGAACGCGGGAGTAGATTCTTCTGTAGGAATCTCGGCAAGTGTGGAGACGACTTCTTCCGGTGCTGAAATAGCCCGTGAAAGAAGTCCAACTAACGCTAATCCTGCAAATCCAACCATGCACAACAATCCGCCCACGAGAGCCGCAGGGATCAGCCATTTGGGGAACTTTTGAAATGGGTTGGAGCGAGTTGGCGGGGGACTTTTTCCAGAATCAAAGGCTGGTTCAACAGCAGCCTGCGCTGCGGTCGTAGTTGTATTCGGGTTGATTTCGGTTCCAGCTGCTGGTGAGCGCGCGCTGAAATCTCGCGGCAAATCAATTGATACCGGAGCCGGCTCCGAGGCGATTGAATCCTCAAGGATCGTATCGCTTTTCCCTGCGAGATGCGTCTCTCCAATGGCGGCATTGAATGCTGCGGATAAATCCGAAACTCGCTGATAACGATCACTCCTGTTTTTGGCCAGGGCCTTGAGAATCACGCGTTCCACATCTGTGGATAGATTCGGATTTTTTGACGTTGGCAACGGAAGGGGGTCAATGATGTGTTTTACCACGATGGCCATGGGGGTCTCGGCGTAAAAAGGAACGACGCCTGTCGCCATTTCATACAAG
>JADFRQ010000012.1 GCA_022561215.1 Chloroflexota bacterium
ATATAACATCGAAGCGGGAAGCTTTATCCTTGGCCCGCAAAATTCAGGGAAGATCCACGGAAAGCAAAATGACGGATTGATTTAGGGGTAGATTTCTAGAAGACTGGGAGCATAAAATGACCTACAGCCCAGGGGATGCGAGCAATTCAGGAGAGGTAAGTCTGGAATATCCGTTTTCTCGTATTCACCTTCCAGATGGCGGCAGGCCGGGCATGCGTCTGCGGGAATGATAAAACGGATCTTTCCCACTCTTGGATTGGCCTGGAAACGCTTAAGGGCAGCCGAAGCCGGGTGGTTCGAAAAATCCGTTATTCGATCCAGCAACCTGGGTTTTTCTTGCGTTCCGTTTTCGCCAAGGGAAGATTTATCGTTCACAATTCGGGTCTCTGTGAGGCTAGGATGATTATATCAGCACAGGGGAAGAAGAGAAGCAATGCAGCGAACCATACTGCATATTGATTTAGATGCCTTTTTCTGTTCTGTTGAACTATTGCGAAACCCTGCTTTGGAAGGGAAACCTTTTATTGTGGGGGGTAAACCTGGTTCGCGAGGGGTTGTAGCTTCGGCTTCTTATTCGGCGAGAACATTCGGGATTCATTCAGCGATGCCTACATCTCAGGCTGTGCGCCTTTGCCCGGAGTTGGTTATCGTACCCTCAAGTCACGGGAACTATGGAGAGTATTCTGACAATGTGATGAGTTTGCTGCGCGACTCCGCGCCGATCGTTGAGCAAATTTCAATCGATGAGGCGTTCCTCGATGTCTCGGATGCGCCCGAATCCGGCGAAAGCCTCGCCCGGGAGCTTCAGATAGATATCGGATCTCGCTTCGGATTGCCGACCTCTTGGGGGGTCGCAACCAGCAAGCTAGTGGCAAAAATTGGTTCCGAAATTGGAAAGCCGAAGGGACTTGTTGTCATCCCTCCAGGAGGAGAAGCCAATTTCCTGGCGCCGTTGCCGGTGGATATGCTCTGGGGGATCGGTCCCAAGAGTCGAGATCGTTTCCATAAAAGTGGGATAAAAACAATTGGCGATCTGGCGGCGCTTTCTTCGGTGGAGTTATCCGCACGTTTTGGAGAACGTGGTCTAGAACTTGCAGGTATGGCCAGAGGGGTCGATCGCAGAAAGGTGCATGAAGGTCATACGCGTCGATCAATCTCGAGTGAAAGAACATTTCCAAGGAATGTGTCGGACGAAACCGAATTATTGCGCATGATGCGCTCGATCAGCGAAGATTTGGGAGCTCGCCTGCGGAAAAAAGGTTTGGCCGGAATTACGATTCGCTTGAAGCTGCGCTGGCCGAATTTTGAAACCATGACGCGACAAATTCGCCTAGATCAGCCTACGGATCAGGATGCCGAAATTTATACGGCGGCAGTTAAGCTATTTAAGAAATCATGGAAAAAGGGCCAGAAAGTCCGCTTATTGGGGGTCGGTGTCGCAAACTTGGGGTTGCGAATTCGTCAGTTGGACTTGTTTGATCGTTCTTGGGAAAAGGACGAGCGCTTGCTCGATGCGATCGACAAAATTCGTGCGCGTTTCGGAGGTCAGGCCTTGACGAGGGCGCGCAATTTGGAAGCAAAGGTAAGACGCCAAGAGGAAGATCCGTAGGTGGGTGAAATATCAATAGAGTATCCTGACGGGTTTAAAAAAAAGAGGAATTTGTATGACTATTCGCGGTAAGGGATATTACCTTTGGAAAATTCCCCAGGTTATGGGGGGCGACCCCAGGGCGATTGCAGAAAAGGCTGCAGATGCGGGTCTATCACACGTTCTGATAAAAATCGCCGACGGATTCGATTGGGTTTACAACTATGATAAGGAGACGGAAACCGATCTTATCCCTGCCGTGCGCGATGCTCTTCGTCAGGTGGGAATAAGCGTTTGGGGCTGGCACTACGTGCGCGGCTATCGGCCGGTCAGTGAAGCAAGATTAGCAGTTTCCAGAATGAAGGAGCTCGATCTAGACGGGTACATCATCGATGCCGAGAAAGAGTATAAGGAAAAGGGGAAGGAACGCGCCGCGCGCATGTTCATGCAGGAGCTGCGCAGCGGATTGCCGAAGGTGGCGATTGGATTGAGCACCTATCGTTATCCGCGCATGCATGCCCAATTTCCTTTCCGCGCGTTTCTCGAAAAATGTGATTTCAACATGCCACAAGTGTATTTTGTGCAAGCGCATAACCCCGAACAACAAATCGAGCGCTGTGTCGAACAGTACAGTGAAATTGAACCATACCGGCCGATCCTCTCGACAGGTCCTGCTTACCGCCAGGGATCCTGGAAGGCGACGGGGAGTGAGATCACTCGTTTCATGACAAAGGCGAAGGAACTTGGCCAAACCGGTGTAAACTTTTGGGCCTTTGATTTTGCGTTACGCAAGGAAATGTCGGATATTTGGGATGCGGTAGCCGCATTTGATTGGCCGGGTGATCCACCGTTGGCCGACATGGTTGAGCGTTTAATCGGCCGCCTGAACCAGGGCGATAGCGGATTAATTGCCGGACTGTATCATAAAAATGCGGCGCACGTGACCGGTGCTCGCACGGTGGTCGGCGCGGATGCGATCAAGGAATGGTATGACATATTCACGCAACAACTGTTGCCGAATGCTTCCTTCGAGCTGACGGGGAAAAGTGGCAGCGGAAATTCACGCCACTTCACGTGGCGCGCCACCAGCGATCAAGGCGATGTGGTGGATGGCAATGACACGTTGGGTTTGCGTGATGGACGCATCCAATATCACTACACCTATTTTACGATTTCCTAAATAATTCTTTTTGAGTGGATGGGGTAAAATACGCGCCGGATTAAGGAGACATTGTCAGAATATTCCTGGTATATGTCACGCGGCGGCTTGCTGATAGGCTGAATGCCAACTGGAGGTGGGTCATTTTACTTTTCCTTGAAGGATGGGCTGTGGCAAAGGATCATTCCGCCTGGAAAGATTTCATTACCCGCAAATTCATTGGCTTCTGAAATTAATTCAACTAAAACGGAGGGGCGGGGTTCTCCCTGCAAATTAATGAGATTGTGCGTTAAGAAACAGGGCGAAGCTTGCGCATAGCCAGTAGGGCACTCGATTTTGGCTACCTAACTAGTCAGCCAGCGGGGGAAGAATTGCGTCGCACGCCGCGTTGTACCAAGCCGCCTCGAGTGGGTACTGGGCTCGAGCGTGTGCGGCGGCCTGCGCCGCGATAGAAACTGTTTCATCTAGGCTGACCCACGCCACGGTACTCCAGAAACGCGGGAGGGTCATCAAAGGATCGCCAATTTCTCTCTCAGCTTCTCCTTGAGGAATCCAATTAAACATCAGGGGTCCTTGTGGATTGGCTGTGAAACCATTTTTGTAACCTGCATCACGAGCCAATTCCACAGAACGGTTGGTGAAGTTACCCCCGGGCCAGATGTAGGCCGTGGGACGATATCCGAAATGACCCATCTGAATTGGAATGGGTGAGAATAACTCCTCACGGATGATTTGCTCGCTTGTCTCTTTAACAATGTATTCGTGCCTGTATCCATGCGATTGGAAATCGAGGCGGCCACCTTCGGCGAGAAATTCCATCCAGTTCCAAAGATAGTCCCGCTGATCCTCGATGATCCACGCCAGTGTAAGGGTCCAATCATTTTTCACGAGGTAGGGAAGAAATCTTTCCGTGACTCCTGGTCGTCGATCGTCAAGGATCAAAATCATTGTACGTGGGGGTATTCGTGCATTGCTGCGCAAAAATGCATCAAGTTCTGTGGTTGTGATGGTCTCGAATCCTAATTCTCTGGCGTGGCCAAGAACAGCATCAAAATACTCTTCGGTGATGGAGGTGTCATCGATCAATGGACGTCCAGATTTTCTAACCGTGTGAAACATTATTGGGGCCACAATTGTCCCTGGAGGGCTGCGATCTGGATCCCAGCGCAAGCGCAGGTACTCGCAGCGATCCTGAACATACTGGACGGGTTCAACTCCTGCGTTCAGATCTTCAGGGAAAAATAATTCCCCTTCGAATGGGCTCGGAGTTGGGCGTTCTGCCGGTTCGACAGTTGTTGGAAGGGGTGTTGGCATCGTAGCTGTTGGTTGTGGGACGTTGCTCGCTCGAGGCGTTGAAGATGGTACCCGTGTGGGCGTAGGCAGATCGGATGCAGTGCAGGAGGCAAGCAAGATTCCGGCACCAACAAGAATCAAACGCAACCCTGCTCCAGGCGAACGGACCTCATTCACTCTGTTTGCGATGGAAGACAGGTTCGTAATCCATTTCATCGAAATTTATGATGTCCGCTTCTCTGGCGCTGCGCCGAGGGGAAAAAGCCAGAATGGGCCGCTGCGAGCTATGGGGTGGCTTATAGCAGAGATGAAGGGCAAATGGATGTTGGTCAACATTAGTTTACCTATGGGCTTTTTCCTCGAAAGATATCCCCGCTTCTTTCTGCAAGGGTTCTTTCACTTGCTCAGGAGGCACCGATCGCCGTCTAGTTTATCAGGTCTCTCGATGGGATCAATTAACAATCTTCTTGCAAGCTTTCCTTAAAGCGATGCAAATAACCATAGCTGTTTCTCCACACGATTTCTCCTTTGCGGGAATGCACCTTGCCACCCGATTTGAGCTAGGTTAAAGTATAGTTTATGAAATCGAAAGTTAATTCCTTTGCAAAAACCCTCGCAATATCATGGAGACTACTGACAGAGGGTGAATTATTTCTGCTTTTCCCCGAGGATGATCCGCGAGATGTGCTCGGCAAGGAAATGACGCCCGAAATTGGTGATCTTTTTTCAGGGACCGCGCCCGCCTCTCAAGTTGTGATTGGCAAACATACCTGGCGTCTGGCAACGACCAATGGATTCGATCCCAAGTTTTCCTTGCTCGCATCAGCATTAAGAGATGGTCCCTGGGATGAATTGCTCCATGGCTGGATTTCGCTGCTATCCGACTTCTCAAGAGTGGAAGATATCGCAAAGGATTTGGTCGTTGAACTCGTAAAGGCCTGGGATCGGTTAAGTTTTCTGTTCGAATTGACGAAAATTGCCGGACGTTCGTCTGGACAGGAAGAGATGCTGCATATGATTGTCGATTCCCTTGCCGAAGTAATCGATGCCGGAGACATTATTATTAGCGTCGATTCCGTTGGGGGGAGGACAACCATTCTCTCTTCCGAAGCAGATTTTTCCATTCCTATGGAATTGTATTTAAAAATCAAACAGGCATCTTCACCCATGAGTTATTCAGATGTGAAGCGGATTTATCCTGAGGCGGAGAGGATCTACGCCGATGTCGACGATTTGATCATTGCACCGCTCCCGGCGCCTGAAGGTGCATACGGCCTGTTGGGCTTTGTTAAAACGAACAAAGGTGAATACGATGCCAGCGAAGCGCAGTTGCTTGCCTCGGTTGCAGAACATATCGGCGCGCTGATTGAAGCTTCGCAGGCGCGCCATTCGCGGGAAGATGCAGAACGCCTAGAAAGAGAATTGTCCATTGCTGCGGATATTCAAGCCAATCTTCTCCCCGTCAGGCTGCCGGAGGTCGCGGGCTGTGAGTTAAGTGCTCATCTTCAGCCAGCTCGACGTATCGGCGGCGATTTTTACGATGTAGCACATTTGAGAACTGGCGAACCAATCCTGATGCTGGCAGATGTATCTGGAAAAGGGATGCCGGCGGCGATCTTGACCGCGGTTGTGCATGCAACATTTCATGGTGAGGCTCCGTATCAACGTGATCCTGCACAGTTGTTATCCGAAATAAATCGCTCCATTTACCCCGATCTCGAAAAAGCACAGGCTTTTGTCACAGCTGCAGTTGCCAGGATTGATTCGGACCCGCTAAGGGTGGCCTATTCTTCTGCCGGGCATGTCGAAGCCGCCATTTGGCGCAAACGACGCCAGTGGATAGAGTTTTTGCCGGCCACAGGTTTACCGCTAGGCGTGCAACGAGTGTTAAGCTGCAGGACAAAGGAAGTTGCCCTTGATCCAGGCGATGTTCTCCTGCTCTATTCCGATGGGGTCACAGAGGCCGAGAATCGGGACGGCGAAGTGTTTGGGGCCCAAAGGCTATCGGATATAATGGAAGCCGTTCATCCGGCATCGGCGGCGGATCAGATCCTCAACATATTGAAGGCTGTGGAGACATTCTGCCGAGACCTTCCATTAAGAGATGACTTAACAATGGTCCTATTAAGAGCCGAGGATGATGATGCAGATGAAACCATCATTCCCTTTGTTTTCTCAAGCGATTCAAATGCAATCAGTCCATTTGTGGAATGGGCATGGGGGAAAATATCGCCTTTCGCAACAGCCGGCGGAACACCCGATTTAGTCGATGAATTCACGCTGGCGTTAAGCGAAGTGGTGACCAACCAAAGCAAACACGCCTACGATCGCTCGAGTGGTTTGATCATGGGTAGATTAAGTCTTTCGTCGAAAGAGTGGCGGGCTGATCTCTTCGATAGAGGCGAAGGATTTGACCCTTTTATAGGAGAAGAGTTTGAAATGGACCCTGATGATCCGCCCATGAATGGATATGGACTTCGAATAATTAAATCGGCTCTGGATACATACAAATACGAAAGGCAACGCGATAATCGAAATCATTGGACCTTGACAAAAATATTAATGGGAGAAGAAAGGGAATGAATATCGAGGTTGAACACCCCAATTCTGAAAATGTAATCGTGCGTCCAAAGGGCAGAATTGATGTTGAATCAGCCCCAATATTGAGAGATAATTTAAAATCCATTGCCAATAAATCACCGAAACTTGTGGTAGTTGATTTGAGTGAAGTTGAGTTTATCGATAGTTCCGGTTTATCTGCACTGGTCTCCGGGCTTAAAGCATTGCGTCAAGAAGGGGGATCGATCAGTTTATGCAGGCCCCATCCTCAAGCCCTAACCGCACTTCGTTTAACCTTGCTTGATCGCGTATTTCCAATATTTCCAAGTGTAGAGGAAGCGCTGGAACAAGTTAATCCGCTAATGCCCTAGGTTCTAATAGTGAAGCAACGCGTCCTTGTTGTAGATGATGAAATGTATATTTGTCAAATCGTCCGCCTCGTGCTTGAGGAAGCGGGTTATGAAGTGCTCGAAGCGAATACTGCAGAATCAGGGCTAAGGATTCTTAAGGAAGCAATTCCCGACGCACTAACGGTTGATCTGATTATGCCCGGTCTTAAAGAGCCAGAATTTGGAGGGCTCGATTTGCTCGAAGAAATGCAATTGGATCCGAGCATACGTGAAATCCCATCATTGTTGCTGACGGCGGCAGGGATGCGGGCAGAAAATGAGATTGAACGCGCGCTCGAGATCGGTGCGCGGGCGACGTTACGGAAGCCATTCAGCCAGCGCCAGCTTGTCGAAGCTGTGCATGGGCTTTTGAATTGATCCATGCCCGCCTTCCGCCAATTTAGTGAAGCAACAAGCGAAAAATATGATTCTCTGGCAACCATCCATCATAGCCGGGCCGTTTTCTATTTTCTCTTTGGGATAAGGCAGGAGCATGCACAGCACGCTGCGGCGCGGGGGTTAGCTTGTTGCGGGGATGAATGGCAAGTAGTATCGGGGCGGCTGTTCCCTCCTAAGAGCTTTTCCGCGGATAGTGCCCCTCCGATAAAGAGCATTTTGCTGCGAAGTTCTGACTTAATCCCCAGGATGTGAGCTCCGACCAGCAAAACTGAAAAATGAAGTCTGTTATTTTTCCTGACCCCCATGAAAATAAGAGAAGACTCGCTAATCTTAAGAAATGCGCGCTAAATGAGTGGTCTGACAATCGATCAAACGGTCCAAATCATTGCTCTGATCATGCTGATAGGGCTCGTTATATTTGCATGGATGGGTTGGCGCCAAATACAGTCTGCAAGCCGCTTACCATTTTTTATGCTGCGACGCCGCAGGATCAGCCAGGGATGGCGACTATTGATTGTGGCCTTTTTCTTTGCGTTGTTGGTTTTGTTTACTTCTCTATTTGGAAGGCAGGTAGCCTACACGATTATCCCGCCAACACCTTCCATTACCCCAACACCGACGATGACCCTGCTGCCTACTATCACGCTTACGCCGACGATAACGCCGATTCCGTCCATTACGCCCACTCCCTCCATCACACCAACACCGACGATCACGGCAACTCCCGCACTGCCGCAGTTCTTTAAAGAGCAAATCGAATTTCAGTTGACACCCAATCCGCAATCTGTGTTTAGTGAAATTATTGTCGCTCAACGGATGGGCGAATTTAACCAGCCCATCGAACCCTCCGAATCTTTTAATCTTCCACTGGGTCGGCTGTATGGAACCTTTACCTATGACAATTTAGTGGATGGCGTGCAGTGGACGTCGCTCTGGTACAAGGAGGGTGAAATAATTTGCTCAGAATCCATACCCTGGGATGGGGACACCGGGGGTTTCGGTTTTACAGACTGTGATCCTGAGATGTGGAAAACTGGCGGGTATGAGATTCGCTTATTCCTGGGAAGTGAGTGGAAGATCTCGGCCCGTTTTCGGATTGAAGAACAAACCACTAGCACGCCCAGCACAACTCCAACACCGTAGCAGACCTCGGCAAGGCCAGCGAGGGGCAAGGGTGATTATGGTTATCTCGCCTCTAAGTCGATTCGTTTGCGATATCAAATGCAGCGTAAATCAGTGACTGGAGCGAGTTAAATCCTCGTTCAATCGGGTCAATTTCGATATATTCCTCAAGGCTATGTGCGCCTCCGCCTTTCGTGATGCCAACACAAACTGCGGGAAACCCCATGCTCAATGGGATGCTGGCATCTGTAGATCCTGCCTCAAGATAACAGCGCTTTACGCCGACTGCGCGCAGCGAAGATTGCGCGGCAAGGACCAGCGCATGGTCTTGGGGAAGCCCACCGATCGGACGTTCGCCGATGGTTTTCAGATGCAATTTGATTTCCGCATTTTTGTACATTAAAACAGTGTTCTCAATTTCCTTCGAAAGTTTGGCAAGGTGATCGGCATCCTCCGATCTTAAGTCAATTTCAAAGTGAGCCCGGCTGGCGATGGTGTTGATGGTTGTGCCTCCATGCAGAATTCCAATGTTTAATGAGCTTTTCGGCGCATCGCCAAGTGGAATATTGAGAATTGATGCGCCGACCTCGATTAAGGCATGCACAGCAGATGGGCGCCCTTTATGAATCCAGGAATGACCGCCGATTCCCTCGGCATCGAGCTGGAAACGGCGGATAGGCAAACCGCGATGGTAAATATGGCCAAACGCCATACCCTCGATAATGATGTATGCGGATACCTTTTTGCCAAATCGGGCGACGACATTTTTCATCCCCACTAGATTTCCTAGTCCTTCCTCACCAATATTCGCCACCAGCCAAATATCCCCTGGAGGTGAGTTCCCCGAAATTTCAATCGCCAATTCCACCAGGATGGCAATACCAATGGCATTGTCCCCGACACCAGGACCAACCAGTCGGTCGGCAGTTCGGTGAGAATCCAGAGGGGCATCAATAGGAAAAACCGAATCCAAGTGAGCGCTCACGATAACCGGATTCTGATTTCCGCCTGGAATTCGAAAGTAAACGTTGCCAATCGGATCCTGCTCTGCCGTGCCAATGGCAAGGCGGTTAAACTCCTTATGAAGCCACGCCGCACGTGCGCCTTCTGAAAAAGTTGGCGCGGGGATAGCCTGGATGATAAGTGCACGTTCCAAAAGGGCTTCGAGATTCACGCTTATATTTCTCGAACCGCGGGGCGTAATACCGAAAGCCTGGCCTCGGCGAGCTCGGGTAGGGCTTCGAGCGGATAAAGAGGCCCGATTCCTTCAATTGTCATCGAGGCCGATACCGATCCCCGGAGCGCGGCCTCAACCGGATCATGGGTGAGATCGAATCCCACGAGAAAACCTCCGCAAAACGAGTCGCCAGCGCCGGTAACGTCTATCATCCGGGCGGGATAAGCGGGAATATGCCAGCGACGCTTCGAATCATTATCCCAAATATATTGGCCGCGGGCACCATTTTTGATTATTGCGAATCGACATCCCATCGCGGTAAATGCTTCGGCCATTTCCCAAATATCATAATTCATCTTGTTGAAAAATGATTGCGCCTCATCATGGCTTGGCAAAAACGCATCCAGGCCATGCAGGAGCAAGGGCAGGTCGTCATGAAAATCTGGCACCATATAACGTGCAGAAGGATCCAGGATAATGAATGGATTTCCCCTTTCCTTGATCGATTGCGGGAGCACTGCGTGGGTAACAAAATGAGCAGGCGCCATATGAACGGCTTGCAGTCGATCAAGATTTGCAGGCAGGTCCTCGGCTCGGATCGTCAGCGGGGTAAAATTTCTGCGATCATCCTGATCCTCTGTTGAAGAGTGATAGTCGAGTAAAAACTTGGGCAAGGGATGGTTAATGCGCAGGAAATGGGATGCCGGATTCGTATCGACTCTCTTTTCCTCTGAAAGGTAGGCATAAAAAGTGCGCGTATCGAGATGCTGGGGAAGAATATGGATCCCCTGCGTTTCAATCCCGTTACGTTCTATTTTTTTCAACCAAACATCAGGGTAATTTGAACCCACGCGACTGATAATTCCTACGGATTCTGACCACAATCTTGCACCGGCCGCGGCAAAAACTGCATTGCCGCCCAGAACACCGAGGTGCACCTGACCATCGTGAGTGATAAAATAATCTTCCCGCATTCCCCCAATAAATAGATATTTGCTCAAATTGGTCACCCTTGAAAAGGATTATAACGATCGAGATAAGGAGGAGCAATTATGATTAACTCACTTACCCAACAAATTGATCGCGCGCCTGATTACCTGGCTGCTGCCTGGCCAGCGGCTTACCAAGCCGCGTGTGCACTCCCGAAGTATAGGCTAGAAGGTTTGGATGAAATTCTACTATTGGGCTCCGGTGATTCCTATCACGCAGCTCTTGCCATTGAGATGGCAATTGCCCACTGGACTTCGAACAGGGTGCGGGCTGCTCCAGCCATGTTTGCCGGTCGTTATTTGCTGCCCCGTATGCGCGCGCGCGGCGTGCAAGGCTTGGTGGTGGGAATTAGCGCTTCAGGGGAGGTGGCTAGGACGATTGAGGCGCTAGAACTTGCCAATGATGGGGGTTTTCAGACCCTGGCCGTGACTTCGAATTCGAGGAGTACGCTCGCCATGACGGCAAACAGGATAATCAAGATTTCGGTTCCAGAAATGGAGGTGGTTCCAGGTATTCTCAGCTACCTTGCATCCTTGCTGATGGGGTTTGCATTATGTGCGGTTTTGGCGAGTGAGCCGGCAGACGAGGAAATTACCGCGGGCATTACGCTCCTTCCTCAAATTTTGGACGATTGGGGAACTGCTCAACTCGAAAAAGTATCCCGGTTTGGAGAGAAAATAATCGGCCGGGAGCCGATCGTTTTCCTGGGCGCGGGGCCGGCCTATGGCTCTGCCTTATTTGCTGCGGCGAAAGTTGTGGAAGCAACAGGTGTGCAAGCATGGGGTCAGGAGCTTGAAGAATGGGCGCATCTTGAATATTTTTGTGAACCCGCGGCCATGCCAACATGGTTTCTGAGCTCTGGGGGCAGGGCAAACAGTCGAGAAAACGAGCTGCTTACCGCGGCGAAGGAGATCGGCCGAAAAGTCATCATTAACCGCTGGGCGATTAAGGCCGATTTACCTCGTAGCACGATGGAGGTTCTTTCCCCATTCGGGCTTTGGCTAGGCCCCTCACTGTTCGCGGCTACATTAAGTGACCAGCTGGAGGAATCTCCCTTTCGAGGTTTTGGTGGCGGCCGCAGTGCACGGGAAGGAGGTGGGCCCAGTCGAATTCGATCAAGCGCCAGGGTAAAAAATTTTCAAGAATTAATGGAGCAGCATAAATGACAATACATATTTATGAAGAAGCATCCTCGTTTAAAAAATTTGAATGTTAATGCAAAGGCATTTAATGTTTTAAGGTAATTGAGAAGGGATTTATTGGCAACAATCTTTGCAGAGGCATTGAAAAGCGATATAATGCAATTTGGCGGCAGCGAAGAATCCCTTTTGCTGCCAATTTTTTACCGCTGGGGTCTGCTGAATGACGATTGCCAATGTGTTACTAATTGAAAGCGGCAGAACCAGCGTTCCCTCCTTTGCGCCAGCACTTGAAAAAAAAGGCTACTCCGTAAGCATTCATCATAAGTTAGATCGTGCGCTCAAAGCCGCAGCAAAGAAATCTCCTGATATCGTCGTTCTAGACGCAGCCTCGATGAGAACATCAGGAACGCGCATGAGCCGCATTGTGCGATCTCAATTAAATGGATTGCCCATCATCCTGGTTTCTCCGGCGGGATCCAATCCCGATCCTGGAAACGGCGCAAGTATGACATTGATTCATCCATTTACCCCACGCAAGTTGCTCAATCGTATTGCTCGTCTCCTTCCCGGCGATGATAGTTATATGATAGAAGTGGGACCCATCCGATTAAATTTGGCCCAACGTAAAGTATTTTCCTATGATAAAGAAGCGAGATTAACCCCTAAAGAAGCCAAGTTGCTTGAAGTTTTTATCCTCAACCCGGGTCGCTTGTTGACGCGTAAGGCTCTCATTCGCGAGGTGTGGCATACCGACTACACTGGCGATACCAGGACCCTGGATGTTCATATGAGTTGGCTCAGACAGGCGATTGAGCCGGATTCTACGCGGCCCATATTTTTGAAAACCATTCGAGGTATGGGTTACCGTTTCGATCTCCCCGATTAAATTGAACTAGTTTTATCCCCTATACCAGCGTGCGGCGCCCTTTGATGATTCCAACCGAGGTCCTGCATTAAATCTGGGTATGCATTAACGTGGAGGACGAGGACAGCTTTAGACAACGGGTTGCGCAGAGAAGAGCGCCGGCGCCCATTTCTGGTATTGCAACCACTATTCAATTAGAACATCGAACTCGAGGGTACCGCTGGATCCTTCTTGATCGGAGCAGCGAACAACGACTTGATAGGCGCCCGTTTTTTCGTACGTGTGCGAGAGCGTCATCTTAAGATCATCGTCCCTCCAGCCGCGCACACTTTGATCTTGGCTGGAAAAGATCTGTCCGTCAAAATTCCAATCAACTTCAATTATATTTATACATTCTGGAAAGGGAATTATCGTTCCCCCGCGGATGCCTTTCAAAAGGATCGTTGCACTTTTACCGACAATCTGCAGATCAGCTTCTGGGTGGAAAGTATTGTTCGTTGGGTATGCGCTTGTTTGGTAGAGCTCGATTTCAGGGCGTTTGTCCATCAGCAGCAATCTGCGGTAAGCAGTCATGATAGCCAGGGGAACGGAATCACACCCGATCCATTTTCTTCCGTGGCGTTGTGCCACGCTTAATGTTGTACCTGACCCGCAGAAAAAATCGCCAATTAAATCACCAGGATTGCTTGACGCCAGAATAATGCGCTCCATGAGCGCCTCTGGTTTTTGAGTAGGGTATCCGGTTCGTTCGTTGTGCAGCCGGGCGACAACCGGGAAATACCACCAATCTTCTGGCACCTTGCCCTGCTCTAAATTGGGAACTTTTCCAAATCCTGCCTTCGTCGACGAGGCAAAGGTTTTAAGTGTCGAAGGGCTGTACGGGATTCTCACGTCATCGACATTAAACGTATATTCACTTGACTTCGTATAGACGAGGATGGTGTCATGTTTGCGGTTGAACGCAGATCTTATGGGAGAAGGACCATGATAAACCCATATGATTTCATTCAGCAATCGATCGCGACCAAATACCTCATCAAGCAGCACGCGCGCATACGCGGAGGCATGCCAATCCAGGTGCAAATACAAGGTACCCGTCGGGGCGAGAAGATGATGCATTATTTTTAATCGGGGATAAAGCATATCCAGATAGTCGGCGCCATCACGCCAAGTATCTTGATAGACACGTTTGACAGCCCATTTTTCGGGACGGCGCGAGTCTTCATTTCTGCCGATGCGGGCACGGTATTGTTTTCCTGTAAGAAAAGGCGGATCTATGTATATCAGATCAAACTTTGTTTCGTATTCGGCGAGCAAATTGGAGAAAATTTCCAGGTTATCGCCCAAGATGAGCTTGTTCCGCTCCTTGGATGGTTTCCCAAATCCGCTTAAAATCGACGTTTTGATCAGATGCCCTGCTTTGCTGACCGCCTGCTCACTGCGCGAATCCCATTGCAGGCGAGCAAAGCTCTTGTTCATCGAATCCGTTTCCCTTTTCGACTTTCGTGTAGTCATCGATAACCTGTGTTCATTTGAGAAATTTGGTCAGCCGGCGAAGATAAAATCGCACGTTAGCAAAAAAGCTATTGACCTTACATTACGTCTGGCGCCTGAATGCCCAGAAGGGCCAAGGAATTTTTCAATGTTTGTCGCGCCGCAGCTGTCAGACGCAAACGGAAGTTGCGCATGTTTTCATCCGCCCGCAGAACAGGGCAGCGTTGATAGAAATTGGTGAACTCTCTGGCCAAATCGTATACATAGTTCGCCAGGTGGAGAGGCTTATAGTCTTGCGCTGCACGTTGTACGGTCTCCGGAAGGCGAGAAAGTCGATCCAAGAGCGTAATTTCTGCCGCTTCAAGTGTGTATGCGGGCGATACCGGAGCAGGAATATCGCCAGCGCGCGCGAGGATGCTGTTCGCCCGCACATGTGCATATTGAATATAGGGAGATGCCTGTCCTTCGAAATTAAGTGCGCTTTCCCAGTCGAAAGTCGCAACCTTATTGGTATCCACAGCCAAGAGTGGGTACTTTAACCCACCCAGGGCAACGCTCAAAGCGACTTTTGCCTTGAGATCCTCGCTGAGCCCAGGATTTTTCTGCTGCACAATGTCCCGCGCGCGTTTTACTGCTTCCTGCAGAAGGTCATCAAACATAACTACCGTGCCTTCTCTTGAAGACATGGTGACGTCACCGGGGAGGTTGACGATCTCATAAGCCAGATGAAAACAATTCAGCGACTGCTTGAATCCCATTATCTCCAGGGTTTTAAATATCTGCTTCATGTACAGCGACTGGCGCACATCGATCACGTAGATGGATCGATCAATATTCCACTCATCAAATTTTTTGATTGCCAAATGAAGATCTTTTGTTGCATAAAGCGAAGAGCCATCGCTTCGTAGGACTACGAGTACACGAAACGTTTCCTTATCCAAGCCCAACAGCTCATCTAATTTGATTGCTACGGTGCCACCATTTGGACGATCGTCCACGGCTATATTGCGCGTAATAAGTTCTTCTACCAATTTTTTCCCTGGTTCTTCGACTTCGCTTTCAAAGAAAAAGACATCAAAGTGTTCACCGAGAACTTCGTAAATTTGCATGATGCCTTCGATACTCCACGATCTTGTCCGTTCCCACAATGCGATTAACTCGGGATCACGCGCATCCCATCGCTTATAGAGTTTTCTTGCCTCTTCTTCCATTTCGGGTTGATCTTCAACCAGCTGAGTCGCCTGCGAATAAATTTCCTGCATCCAGCGCGTGCGATCTCCTTGAGGTTCCTCGTCCTTATGAAATCGAAGATAACACCAAAGCCATTTGATCACGTGCCAGCCAATGTCGCCCCAATAATTAGCACGCACGGTTTCATATCCTGCAAACTCAAAGATGTTCGCCATTGCGCCACCAAGGATGACATTCCGCAAATGGCCAACATGGAAGGCCTTGTGGGTATTGGGGGCGGAATATTCCACCATTACCTTTTCAGTTTTTGCATCGCCCCGGGCAAAATTTTCGCCGTCTGCAAGAATCGTGTCGACCACGCGACGAGCATAGACTTGCGGATCGATGGAAAGGTTAATATAGCCTCGGACAGCCTCAACACTCACAAAACCGGCCGGGGCGCCAATTGCCTTTACGAGAGCTTGCGCTATTTCCTGGGCGCGTTGAGGGATGTTTTTTACCCCGGAATCTTTTGCCGCAGCGTCCTTTGCCGCGGCTTGGAATCCGATGGCTGTTCCGAAGCCCCACTCGCCAGAAAAAGGTGTGGACGACCACACAATTTCTGCATCCCATTCAATTTTGAGCGATTTTAGTGTGCGAAGGATGATGGTTTCTACAGGATTAAGTTCTTCTTTAAACATACGCTTTTCTGGCGGACACGGGCGATTATAGCATGGCTGCCTTGCAGTTAAAAGAAAAGACACACGCGGACGTGTGTCTTTTCTATGGCCTCGAACAATTGCTTATTTCTTGCTCAAGATTTGTTTTTTAATGAATGGTAGCGGGCCAAAAGGCGGCTTTTTCGGCGGGCGCCATTGTTGGGGTGAAGCACACCCTTGGAAACGGCGCGATCAAGCGAACTGATGGCCCTCATCACTGCCTCTTCCGCCTTAGGTACATCTGCATTTTCAATACTCTGTCTGGCAATTTTAATATTTGTGCGCATGCGCGTAGTAATTCTTCGGTTTCTTGACCTGCGCTTTAAATTCTGTCGAATTCGCTTCTTAGCCGACATCGATGTAGCCAACATTTCCTCCAATAAGAACGGTACAAAAGCGAATTCTAACGTACCCGAGACCGTCTGTCTAGATAGATATTATTGCCGATTGAAACAGGAACCCAACAATCGTGGCCGCTTTGAATTTTGCGCGCCGACGAATGGTAGGCAACGCATTCATCTGTAGTTATTACGATAAAATCCCAAATCGACGGCAGCCGCGATGAAAACTCACCATTTATTGATAAGTTACAGGTGGGGGACGGGATACCAGATAATCCTTAGACGTAGCAATTCGGATGAAGCCTTCATCCGTCGCTCCTCGGATACACCCTGCAACGCGTAGACGCGTTGCCAACTTACAATGGCGGCGAAGAAATCTGCAGGATCTTTATTCTCAAAATATTCGGCTTGCAAGGCATAGGCATCCGCTTGTAAATCAGGATTCTGCGAAATGAGAATAGCTTCCTCGATCGATTCTAATGCCAATTCGGCGTCTCCGAGATTAAAATAAAGCTTCGCGAAAGTTATCGCAACTCGATCTGATTGCGGGTCGACCTCCTTTGCAATTTCCAGGTCGATCTGTGCTTCCCCGAAATTGCCGCGCTCCAAATACAGTAGACTGCGGTTAAAGAGGGCCTCAAAGTTGCGTTCTTCAAACTGCAGCAGCTGTGAATAGGCTGCGAGCGCTCCGTCAATATCGCCAACGTTAAAGGTCGCCTGCGCTAACGATAGCAAAGCCGCAACCTCATCTGGGACGTACACAAGATAGGTGTTCAGGGGCGCGATGGCTTCATCATAACGCCCCAGCGCGATCAGAATTTGTCCTTGTACGATATAGGCCTGTAGGATAGCAGGGTCGCCAGAAGTTCCGATAAGGACGTTATTTAACGCGCGATCATACTGCCCGGAATTGTATTGGGCGTTCGCAAGATGAACATAGATCAAAGGCGTAATTACGCCGGACTGCATCGCCGCATTTGCCGTAAGCGTCAGGGCCTCCCACTGTTGCTGGGCAGCATAAAAATCCATTACCTCCAAATAGGCGGGCATGAGAAAAGGATCAAGAGCAATTGCCTCATCGAAGGCTGAAGGCAAACTATCGGGATTATTTTGAATCTGAATCTTGCCGATTCCGAGATGCGCGGCAGCCATAAGCGGATTTAGTTCCAGGGCCCTGAGGTATTCAACTTCCGCCTCCTCCAATAATCCCAGTTGGCGATATGCTTCGCCGCGCACAAAGTACACATCGGGAATAAGTGGATCGGAAATAATCACCTGGTCCATGAGTTGAATGCTCGATTGAAATTTACCTTCCTTAAGCGCGCTCACAGAAGAAGAATACGCTTCGTAGCCAGAATTAGGCGTGATTCCCCAATACGGAGTTTTGGTGGGTAAAACACCAACCAGTAGCGGCAAAGGGGTGCTGGCTGCATTTACAGGAACAGCGGTCCTATCGAGAACGCTCTCCACAGGAACTGGCGTGTGGGTGGCTGTTGCCGCGGGGGTGGGGCTTGGGGTACGGGTTGGCGCCCGCAAAGTTGGTGCGATCGAGGTTTCTCTGGGGCGGAAAACGAAATTGCCTACAATTACCAGGCCAACCAATGCCAGAGCGGGAATAAGAATGAGGCTTAATCGATTGCCGCCGGGAATATTTAATGCGGACCCTCTTCTTGGAGGGATAATTTTTCGATGCGGAATGTCAACGACGGCGGATAGTTCTGTTTTGCTGGGCGCATGTGCTCCCAGAATGGTTAAACCACGCAGAGCCGCTCGGTTCGTGGGATCATTCTTCAGCACAGATTTGAGGCAATAAATTCGCTCGCGTTCGGTTTCGACAACCGTGCTCATCCACAACCAGTACTCAGGATTCGATGAATCGACGCGCACGAGCTGCGTGAGCAATTCCCTCGCATGGGAATTATCTCCTGATCTCACTGCTGCAATCGCTTCAGTGAGCATGGAATCGTCGGAATTCGGCAAATCCTTCTTCACTATCTCATGCCCCAGGTCAGGAGGGTGAAGTATAGACTGAGGTATTCGTCAACGCCATTTGCTCTTTGGTATAATGCGCTCTGCTTTGAATAAATTGAGCCAGTTGCTTTGGATTGTATGCTCTATTATGGTTCTTTCGCGCTGCACTACGTCGCAGATCCAGCAGCCAATCATCCCGACGGCCACCCTTTTCGCCTACGCATCCATTATCCCTTCACAGATCGCTTCACCGATTGTCATTCCACAATCAACAGAAATTAGCCTCCGTCCATCTCCGACCCCCTTTGCCCACATTGTCGAAGCGGAGGACACATTGCTGGGAATTGCCATTCGTTATGGCCTCAATCTTGAAGAACTATTGGCCGCCAATCCTGGGATCGATCCGCGAATATTGAGCATTGATCAACAAATCCTAATTCCTAATCCTGAGGGCGGGCCTGCAGGTAGCCTCCTTTCGACTGCTACTCCAATTCCGATCGCCCTATCAGCGGTTGCATGTTACCGTACGGGCGTTGATGATTTATGGTGTTTGGCGAAGGCCACCAACGACAAGGGGAAGGCGATGGAAGGAATTGCCGCGGTCATTTCGCTTATCGCTGAGGATGGCCGCGTTCTGAACGCCAAGGAAGCTTTTGGTCCACTTAATCTACTACCATCCGGCAAGAGCATGCCTCTAGGTGTCTTGTTCTCTGCGCCTCCCGAAAACTTTTCATGGGCGACTGTTGCCGTTACAAGCTCTTTCGTCGCAGAGGATCCCGCAGAACGCTATTTCGAACTCGAAGTCGCCGCTGAAAGCGAAAGTGCCGGCGGATCCGGAAAAACTTGGCGCGTGAATGGCAGCATTACACTTTCTCCTGAAAGCCCGAGCGGATTGAATATTTTCTCGCTCCTTCTTGTTGCACTGGATGCCGATGAAAATGTGGTTGGATTTCGAAAAATACTTCTTGAATCTCGGTTGGAACCAGGTGAGACCTATACATTCGCCACTGATGTATTCAGCTTGGGGCCTGCCATTGAGAAAATTGACATTCTGGCGGAAGCGATTCGGCCCGCGGAGGCGCAGTAGCGAACGGAAGCGCAGTCGGGCAAGGACGCCCAACAAAGCCGCCGAAAAGGTTAACCGCCGGCAAGAAAGATTGAGATTGCGAATGAGAGAAATGCATTTCTCCGATTCAATTCTGGGCTTAAGAAGAATTGTTGACCTTTATCTCGGTTGCCGATGAATCAAGTTAAATTGGTCGAACGTGGCGAGCGAGATCAATTAATATCGCTGTTCAATTTGCGAGCAGCAAGTGACGCCATGCTCGCCTACTACGCATTGGAACATCCCATTCAAAGGGTGAAGATATTCGTCAATTATTCTGAAAGTGGTCATCCTAGCGGATTTATTGTCGTGGCTCAAACTGGCCTTGATCTTTTTCGACCCCTGGTGCTGCCATATGTCACTGCCGAAGAAACATTGGGCAGGTTGCTTCGTGAAGCCCTTAATCCATCGCAGCCAATCTTGCTTTTTCTTCCTCTTGAACAGCGCGGCTGGGCTGAAAAATATTTGGAAATATCCCTTTCAGCTGTTAGCGAATTATTGCGTTTAGAGGCTAATTCCTTTAATCCCCTTCTCAACGTTCTGGTAATGCCGAAGAAGGCCGCCGATGGCCTTATGCGATTCGATATTAATGCACAATCAGGCGCCCACGCCGCAGCCGGAATCAATTGGCAGGGAAAATCATTCGCCGAAGTCTATGTTGAAACAGATCACGAATCAGCCCGCAGGAAATTTGCCGACTCAGTTCTATCGGCACTCTGCAGCTATTTGCTTGAGAGAAAATTGCTGCCGTTAATTCGATACGATGAATCTGCTGCCATTAAATATGATGCCCTGCATGAAATAGGCTTTATCAGTACCGGTTCCCGATTTTTATTTGGACAAGCAAAAAGAAAAGAGGTCGCCTGAGGGATAGCCAGGCATTGTAGATGATTGCAGCCAAACTCAATTTCCCCAAGGGTTTTTTATGGGGAACAGCAACCTCAGCCCATCAAGTAGAAGGTGGCAACACCAACAATGATTGGTGGCTATGGGAACAGCAACCAGGAAGAATTTCTGACGCCACGCGCTCTGGAAATGCATGCGAATGGTGGGATGGCAGGTGGAAAGAGGATTTTGATCGCGCCAGTTCCGGCGGACAAAACGCGCATCGGCTATCGATTGAGTGGAGCCGTGTTGAACCGACCCCTGGTGTGTGGGACGGAGAGGCGCTCATTCAGTACAGGGAAATAATAAAAGGTGCGATAAAGCGCGGCCTCACACCTATGGTCACATTTCATCATTTCACCAATCCCGCATGGATTGCCGAACTCGGTGGTTGGGCCAACAACGAAACTGTAGCCTATTTCGAACGTTATGTGCGCAAAGCAGCCAGCAGCTTAAATGACCTTGTTAATCATTGGGTAACTTTCAATGAACCAAATACCTACCTTTACAACGCCTACATTCGAGGGACCTTCCCGCCGGCAAATCTCGATACACTTCAAGCGATTCAGGCTGCTCAGAATCTTGCCCTAGGGCATGCGGCTGCATATCATACACTGCATGAGCTGCAAGCGGAGGCATCTGTCGGCATTGCGCACACTTACTCTGATATGCAGCCTGCACACCCTGCCAATCCCATCGAACGCCGCCTCGCGAAAATGAGGGGCAATCGCTTCAACGGGCTCTTCCCCAGGCTGCTGCACGACGGCCAGCTTCGCCTTCTTGGAAAACGCATCACGCTACGAAAAGTCATGGACACCCAGGATTTTTTTGGTTTAAGTTATTTCTCCACTGAAAACGTAACCTTCGATTTACGGAATGTTAAAGAATCCTTCAGCAAGGGAATCCCTGAGGACCCGCAGGCGTGGATCGTGGAACAGGATAAACCCGGGGGAATTTTCCGTGCATTGGATTTTGCCCGATCTTTCAAGCTACCAATCTTCATCACGGCGAATGGTGTCGATGATGCCAGCGATGAACTGCGCAGGGTGGCATTGGCCAAAAACCTGCAGGGCGTATGGAAGGCGGCCAGTTTCAATTGGAAATTGCAAGGTTACTTTCATTGGTCGCTGGTCGATCATTTTAGTTGGCAGCATGGTTGGGCAAAACACTTCGGCCTATGGGCGGTTGACCCCGAAACCCAAGCAAGAACGAAACGACCTAGCGCCGATTTCTATGCAGATATCTGCCGATCAAACAGCCTGACCTCTGAGATGGTAGCCTTGCATTCGCCAACGATTAGCGATGCACTTTTTCCTGCCGATCAGCGAAGGGAGTTCGTTGATGGTCTTTCTTGATTCATCCATTCGACAAAGCGTATAATGGTTCCCACCCGTCGGAGTGATTTGGCTCCCAAAATATCGGCAAGATTAGATGGAGAGGTTGCGTAGTCTGGCCTAACGCGCGCGCCTGGAGAGCGCGTGAGCCGCAAGGTTCCGTGGGTTCGAATCCCACCCTCTCCGCCTGAGACAGCACGCTCGTGCTGTCTTTGCTTATCGGCAAGTGGGTTGACACTCTCTGTTACGGAAAGTATCCTCCTCGACGGCGCTCAGGTGGGCCCGGCGCGGCGTAGGCCTCCGAACTCCGTCAGGTCCGAAAGGAAGCAGCGGTAAGGGGGACCTACGGGTGATGTCGGGGTACCGACCTGGGCGCTATTCTCGAATCGTCAATCGCCATTCACGTTATTCCACGGGATGATGGTGGATTCGAATCGATCGCAACCGGCAATGTCCCATAAGAACCGCTCTTTGCTTTGTGGATCTACCGAAAATACTTGTGTACGTATTATCCAAAATCCCTTTGGTATACTGACGCTCAAATGAAATTTGGCTTAAATATTCCGAGAACCATGCTAGGAGCGTTGGGGATAAGTGGTCTAATCCTGGGATTAGGGCTAACTTATTCAAGCTTCGCAGCGCCTCTTCTTATCCTGATTGATGGCCAGGAACGGGTTGTACGCACACATTCGCGCACAGTAGAGAAAGCGCTGTTGGATGCCAGGATCCAAATCCAGGATGGTGATCAAGTTTTTCCCGCACTTGACCAACCAATCGATGATATCGAGGTTATTGAAATCCGGCGAGCAAGACAACTGCTACTTGTTATGGATGATCAACGGGTCGAAATTAATAGCGCGGCCAGCACGCTTGCGGATATCTTGAATGATGGCGGAGTCAGCCTGTTCCCAAGCGACCGCATCTGGGTAAATGGAATCCCCGCATCTGATCTCACCCAACAACTCCCGTTTTTCCCAAGACAAATTCGTTTGCTGCAGGGCCATGCGATTACCCTCGAAATTGATGGCGATGTTACCTTAATCCGCTCCTCTGCCCCAACGCTGGGGGAAGCACTCGCCGAAGCAGGTATTTACCTTTTCGAGGGCGACATTCTTCGACCGGAGGCATCCACTCCATTTGCGGGGATACAGACGGTGAGTCTGGTGCGCAGCAGAGATACAACAATCAGGATTGGATTGCAACAAATCAGAACAAGACTGGCGGCAAATTCCATTGGCGAAGCGCTCGCCGAAGTAGATCTAGCTTTGCTCGGAGCCGATTACTCAATCCCCTCGGCCTCCAGCCCGCTTCCCGAGGATGGAATGATTGAAGTAATCCGTGTCTCTGAAGAAGTCATCCTCGAGCAAACTCCGATAGCATTCGAAACCGTCTATTATCCTAATCCTGAGCTGGAGATCGATTCACAGTCGGTCGTTGAAGGAGGAAGTTTTGGGGTCTTGGCAAGCAGGGTTCGCATCCGCAAGGAACAGGGCGTTGAGGTGGCACGCGTAGTTGAAGACGAATGGGAAATGCGCAGCCCAGAACCTCGAAGGATCGGATACGGTACGGTTATTACCATCCGCAGCATCAATACGTCAGATGGCCCCCTTGAGTATTGGAGAGCGGTCCGAATGTATGCCACATCCTATTCTCCCTCGCGTGCTGGTGTTCCTGATGATTACGAATATTTCGGCATTACGGCATGCGGCAAACAGCTTGTAAAAGGACTGGTGGCCATCGACAGGCGTTACATACCCTTCTATACACGGATGTACGTTCCCGGATACGGCTATGCGGAGGCTTGTGATACAGGAGGCGGTGTAAAGGGACGCTGGATCGATTTGGGGTATGACGACAGCAATTATGAACCTTGGCACCAGTACGTCATGGTCTATTTCCTTACTCCGGTGCCACCCCTGGATACCATCGCATGGGTTTTTCCATGATCGAGCCTACCCAAATAAAAACCAATGCTTTTAAAAGTATTCACCCCAGAAAGCTCCTGGTGCGTTATGGACTCAAGCCCGATAAGAGCCTCGGTCAAAATTTCTTGTTTGATCGAAGTGCATTGCAAAAAATCATTCGCGCGGCGAAGCTTTCGGGCGATGAAACGGTTCTAGAAGTAGGCGCTGGATTAGGTTCATTGACGCGCCACTTGGCATCGGCTTCGGGCGAAGTAATTGCCGTCGAATTCGACCGGCGTCTCATTCCAGCTTTGCAATTTATCACGGAAGATCTGCACAATGTATCCATTATTGAAGGGGATATTCTTAAGCTGAACATAGGTGATCTCGTTAAAGGGAAACCCTATCTCGTGGTCGCCAATATTCCCTATAATCTCACATCAAAGTTGATCCGGCTGCTTCTCGAAACTCCCAGTCCAGCCGAGAACATCATCTTAACCATTCAAAAAGAGGTCGCGGAACGAATTGTTCCCCGCAAGCGTGATCTTAGTTTGCTGTCGCTTAGCGTGAGTTTATATGCAATTTCTACTATTAGGGGGAGTATTGCTGCAGGTTCGTTCTACCCGAAACCCTCGATAGATTCCCGTATTCTGGAAATCACACCATACAAAGAACCAATCGTAGATGAGGATCTTATCCCAACCTTGTTTAAAATGGCACGCGCGGCGTTCAACCAAAAAAGGAAGCAAATTAAAAACTCGCTCTGTACGGGATTAGGTGTGGAAGCGCATGTTGTAGAGCAATGGTTGCTGGCATCAGGCATCGAACCCAGCCAACGTCCGCAGACGGTTCAGCTTGAGCAATGGGCGAGCCTCGCAGGCCAAATGCGGGCCAGCACTTGATTCGTTTCCCAGGAAATCATATTAAGGCTTCCAATCCGCGGTGAAGATATAATATTTGCCAAACGCGGAAGGCGGCTTCGAGCTGAATGCGCAAGGTCATCTTCGATTGGCCACTGCGGCGATCTTCAAAGTAGATTGGGCTCTCTATGATTTTAAAGCCCAATCGATGGGCGACAAACACCATCTCGATTTGAAATACATAACCCTCCGAACGTATAACCTCGAGGGGCATTTTTTCCAAGACATCGTTGCGCCACACGCGAAATCCGCCGGTGCAATCATGAATGGGTAACTTTAAGATAGCCCGCGCATAGGAATTCCCAAATCTGGAAAGGAGTTTGCGACCCATCCCCCAGCGATCATCCAAACTACCACCTTCAATATAACGTGATCCGATAACAAGTTCATTTCTTGTAATATGTTCTAAGAAACCAGGCAGGTAACTTGGCGAATGGGAAAAATCGCTATCCATTTGGACAATTATTTCGGCATTTTGCTGAAAAGCGAATTTAAATCCAGCGATATACGCGGATCCTAACCCGAGCTTTTTCTGGCGATGAATTACATCCATTTTGCCAGGATTGCGAGCCGAAATCTGCTCGGCAAGCTCGCCCGTTCCATCAGGGGAGCCATCATCAACAATAACAATATTTAAATCCGAGAATGAAAGCGACCACAATTCCGTGGTTATTTGGGTCAGGTTTTCGACCTCGTTGTACGTGGGGAGTATGACGGTAATGCGGGTCATGGATTCTTATCGAAGCGCGCCATAGTGTGCACCACAACATAACGCGGCGCGAGCGAAAAAAATCTAAACTTTCTTGGATTGGGACCGTATACCTTCTTCAAGTTTTTGATGGGGAAAAGCATCTTTAATTCGAGGGTGTGGCTAGCGCGAAGCGTACCTTGGAAACATGCGGATTAAATCATCGCCGTAAGATCATCTGTTGTTCGATGCATATCTAAGAAAAGCAGACCAAGTTTCGCCTGTTTTCTTGCCAGCACAGTTAACACTGCTTCGCTGCCAATGGACATCAAGATTACGAACCCACTTTCGCCGCGGATATACACTTGATCAAGTTGGCCTCTTCCCAATTCTGATGCGATACGCTCGCCAAGCGAAAGCATTGCTGCGGACATTGCCGAAACGCGGTCTTCCTCAACATCTGCAGGCAATGCGGAGGCCATCGTTAACCCATCAACACTTATCACCGCCGACGCCTCGACATCGGGAGAGGATGATTGCAAATCCCGCAGACGATCCACCATAAGTTCAGTGCGCGATTTTGTCAAATCTGTGCTCCTCCGCAATAGTGTTTTCCAAACTTATTTGACTGACGCTAAGAAGCATAGCGATTTTTCTCTGACAGGCAAGCATGGGAGACCTCGATATTTTGCGCTATAATGCTCGATCGCCGGGAGGCAGCGGGCCTTCCGAAACCACTATTTGATACTTGGAGAAGCATATGCCAGAGTGGCTTGAGACGGAAATTATTTCTATTCTTACCGACCTTTTTCAGACGATAGGTTGGGGAGGTGTTCTCGGTATCATGGCACTTGAAAGCGCCAATATTCCCATCCCCAGCGAAGTCACCATGCCGTTGGCGGGTTGGTTACTGGTGGAAGATGTCGGCGGAACGGCGCTGCAGTCGATTTGGTTGGGGGGTCTGTGGGGTGGAATTGGATGCACCGTGGGATCACTCGCCTCGTACGCGCTCGGTGCCAGGGGTGGCCGTCCATTCCTCGCAAAGTATGGAAAATATTTAATGATCAGCCCACACGATCTTGAGCTCGCCGATAGATGGTTTGCAAAATACGGTGATCGGACGGCATTTTTCTCGCGCTTGCTTCCAATTGTTCGAACTTTTATCTCATTTCCGGCAGGGGTTGCAAGAATCCCCTTGAGGCCATTTCTTATTTATACCTTCATAGGATCTTTTATTTGGACCGCGGGGCTTTCGTATGGAGGTTTTGTTTTTGGCTCGCGCTGGGAGGAACTAAGAGCAGTAATGCGCCCCTTTGATATCCCCATTGCAATCGTCATTCTCATCGGGCTTAGTTTTTATATCTATCATCACGTGCGCCGAGGAATTCAATCCAAAGCAGAGGATGCAACCCCTCGGTCTTGAACCTCCAGCACCCGAGGGCTTAATCTTTTTGCGATGCGGGGCAGTGCGAAGATGGCGATGATGACCATCCCCACAATTGCGATTGGCAATGCGTTTTCTAGCAGCCGATAGGCCTGCGTAACAGAATCTTCCACTTTGGCGCCTTCAAGAATCGCAAGGCTGATCGCAATCGCATTCCACAGTCCATGAAAAGCGACAGCAAGAAAATAACCTAATCCCAGACGACTCCAACGTTTGCGAACGATCCCCTCTGCCAACCCCCAAGTGGCTATACCTGTTGTAAAAGCATGCATTAAGGTTGCCCCTGCGCGGGCAACCATGACGGCAAGCCAGGCATCTGTCTGTTGGGAAAGCAGAATTCCCTCGATCAATCCGTAGGAAGCGCCGCCAATCACGCCACTTAAGAAGGCTTCTGCCGGGGACAATCCGCGTCGTAACAGTGGCCAAATTACCATTGTTTTAAGCGCTTCTTCCAGCAGTGGCACAAGCAGCGAAACAAAGCCGAAGATCAGCGCAAGCACCCAGGGCATTGCCATCAGCAGTTCGGTAACCTCTGTGATCTCTGAAGAGGATAGATTTGCGAGCAGATCCAAGAGCGCACGACCCTCAATCGAGCCCGATGCTCCCAACACGAAGAGCAGCAGCACGGGGATCAATAAAATAATCTCACTGAAAAACGCAAAAAAGGGGACCGCCCACAGACCGACGGTAAATTGGCCCCACAACCTGCGTTTCGAAAGGGCAGGACTATGTTTTCGGACGAGCAATATTGCAAAGGTGCTCGATCCACAAGCGCCCAAAATTTGTGCTGCCGGTCCCAGGATATTGGGAAATAGGCCTGCATTGAAGCCGATAAAGCCCAAACCAAGCGCAATGGGGAAAACCGTGACGGGAATTAGCGCTGCCGCTCTGGATATTGGCCGCCGCGCATCCCGCATGCCCCGCAGACTGCGAAATCCAAATAGAACTGCCGGGACGCCGGCAAGTGACAGAAAGATAAAAATTACAAACCATGTTGCAGTTTGAGAGGTGAGCTCAGGATTTCCCATAAGCAACGAGATCACTGAAAATGCCCCACTTAACATGGCGATTCCCAGGGTGATCATGCTCCCGGCTATGGCAAAGATGAAGAACCACAAATCGGAGGATCTGGCTTTTCGCGGAATAGTCATCGAGACTCGACGCTCACAGTTTTGATGAATGCCTGAGGAGGTTCGAGAATATCGTCAAGTGGATCACGTTTTTCCAGGGAGGAAAGCAGTTCAAGGCCATCAATCACTCGTCCAAAAATTGTGTGCTGGCCGTCAAGTTCCGGCAACGGACGGAGTGTGATAAAAAACTTGCTTCCATTTGAATCCGATCCGCTGTTGGTGATTGCCACCATGCCAACTTCGCCAAAATCTAATCGCGGGTCGATTTCCAACTGGTAATGATATCCGGGATCACCAAAGCCGGTTCCACTTGGATCTCCCGTTTCTGCCAATACATCTTCAATAACCCTTATGAATCCATTCCCGTCAAACCAACCCTCATTCTGCAGGAACAGAAAACTGTTTACTGCAAGAGGCGCAGAATCGGGGTAAAGTTGAATGACGATCTCTCCGATATTGAGGTGAAGTCTGACAATCAAATCACTTCCGGCGGAAAGCTTCATTGGAGGATAAGCAGCAAATTGACGATTTTCATGGATTTCGAGGCGCACAAATGCTTCGAGAACAGGCAATTCAGGAGCCAGCGGAAATAGCTCATCATTTAGGAAAATGGCCGGTGTTCCGGTGAGACCCGAACTCAATGCTGCGGTGAAGGCTTCTTCCATCAATGCTGAATAACGCCCAACCGCGAGATCATCATTAAATTTATCGATGTCGAGATCAAGCTCAATAGCGGCGATGGATAACCACCCTCTAAACGCGTCCGGGGAAAGGTCTACCCACTCATCCCATCTTTCAAACAAGATATCGTACATGGGCCAAAACTTGCCCTGCGCGCCGGCAGCTTCGGAGGCCTGCCCTGCCAACGAGGCTTTGTCGTGGATGGATAGAAGGGGAAAATGGCGGAAAATGACACGCAGATCATCTGGATGAAGCGCTTCGAGCTGCGCCAGCACGGGCGCAAATTGAGCACAAAATGGTCATTGAAAATCCGAGTAAAACACGAGAGAAACTTGGGCGCTTGAGGGACCCTTACTCCACTCATTGGCGCTGATGGCTGGTATGGGAGCAGCAGTGGGAAGAGAACTTGCGGGCGGTAGGGTCGCCGTTGGGGGAAGTTGGGTCGCGGTGGGCCCGAGAACTACCGGGCTTCTGGAAATCGTCGCTGTGGTAGCCGCAGGAGTTTGTGGACTCGGCGAACACCCATAGATGAAAATTGCGATGCCCAGTGCAATGCACGACCGGGGCAATTTTCTCAATTTTGACTTTGGATCAATCGTCATAGACATCTCGTCGATGGGATTCGGACGTATCTTGTGATCTCATTCTAAATTTCTACCAATTGGCCAAAATTTACCCCAAATGAAAGTGGTTTCCATCAAAGCATGCTCCATGAGATTAGGCGAAGAGGAGCACACTTTTACCCTCCTGGGATGCGCTGCCTGCCCAAGCGTTGCGTGCTGGTGTAGGTTTTAGCATTCGCGAGCTACCCATTATCTGGATAAATCTTAGACGTGATAGGACAAAACGCGGTTTAATCCTGCAGCGGATTCGGAGTGAATCTCGCGGAATTGTAGCAGGTTTTATTGCGCTGCGTAGTTATACAGCTCCAGCAAAAGTGCAAACCTTGTCACCTCCATATGCATGCGGTATGCTTTGATCCTATGGGGGTGGTTGGGTCCCGGTGGGCTCCACGGTCTTCAAAATCGCTGGCGGGTCGCACAGCGGGCCGCGGTGGGTTCGACTCCCACCCACTCCCGCTTGAGTAATTTGGGGCAAATATGCAACAAGATTCTCCACAATTGAATATTCAGCAATCCGAAGATCAACTCCTACGATCCGTGCGCGCGGTTATGCGGGTGGAGGAAGTGACCCACGGAAGTCCAGGCGATGACTTTGTTGTTCGCTTTCGAGGAAAAATATTGGGGGATTCGGAAGCTGCTTATGAGCGCTTGAACCCGGTTTTCTCTAAGCAGGGGATGACGCTGCTATTCCGTGAAGAGGATAGTGAGCATTTTGTGCAAGGAATTCCTGAGCTTGAGAAGCCCAAGCCTTCAAACCCATCGATAAACGTCCTTCTCTTTATCTTGACCTTATTTAGTGTCTTGACGGCAGGTGTCCTTTATTCACTCGAGGATATCGCCATAATCGAGGAAAGGGGCCTGATCCTGGGCATTCTTTCGCAGATCCCGATCGGCATTCCATTCGCTTTTAGCCTCTTGTCAATCCTTTTGGCGCATGAATTCGGCCATTACCTCGCCGCACGTTATCACAAGGTCCCGGTCTCGCTACCCTACTTTCTTCCTTTCCCGGTAAGTTTATTCGGAACCCTGGGTGCATTCATCAAGCTCAAGGCGCCGCCAAGAAATCGTAATGCAATTCTCGATATCGGCATTGCCGGTCCGCTGGCGGGAATGGCAGTCGCCATTCCAATTCTTTTCTTGGGGCTGGTACTTTCGGAGGTTAAGCCACTTCCGCCGACAGCCTTTGCAATGCAAGGTACCACCCTCGAGGGAAACTCGCTTCTTTACCTGGGAGCAAAATTCATCGTTACCGGGCAGTTGCTGCCGGCCCCCGCCGATTACGCCGGCCTGAACCCGGTGTTGTATTGGATTCGTTACTTTTTTCTCGGGCTTCCCACACCAATCGGCGGCACCGACATTTTGCTGCACCCTATCGCCTGGGCGGGTTGGGCAGGATTGTTAGTGACGGCACTTAATCTTATTCCGGCCGGGCAGCTGGATGGGGGCCATGTGATGTATGTGCTTCTAGGGCAAAAAGTTCGCCGGACATGGCCGTTCATTGTGGTTTTGCTGATCGGGCTGGGGGTTGTCTGGTCTGGATGGTACCTCTGGGCGGCAATGATATTCTTTATGGGCCGAACCCATGTGCAGCCTCTTAACGAGATAACGCCGCTGGACAATCGAAGAAAATGGATTGCCATTTTTGGATTGTTGGTCTTTATCCTCGTCTTTACACCGGTCCCTTTGAGAAGTTTCCTTAATTAAGTGTTCTTACTACAATCCTTTGCTTGCGCTAAATAATGACGATGGTTGGGGAAACACCTCCTCGGCGGATGTCTCACCCACATTTCGCATGTTGAAAAGCACACAGCTGGAATGAAAAAGCGAAGCGAGGATGTGTGTTACGCCGCGAATTCCCCGTTTAATTTCTCTAGAACTTCCTTGCTGTGACCTTTTGGGCTAACTTTTTCGAAAACAGACTCAATGATCCCTTGTTTGTCGATAATGTAAGTCGTTCGTTTGATGCCCATGAATTCGCGTCCGAAAAATTTCTTTTCCACCCAAACGCCATACAGTTCACTGACCGCGTGATTCGAATCGGCAAGGAGAGTGAAGGGTAAATTGTACTTCTTGATAAATTTGGCCTCATCTTGCACGTTATCATGACTGACCCCTATTATTACGGCCTCTCGATCGACATACAAGCGATGGTCATCTCGAAATTCACATGCTTCTACAATACATCCAGGTGTGTCGGCACGCGGAAAAAAGTAGAGCACAATTTGTTTGCCAAGATAGTCCGATAACCGAACGTTATCTCCTGCTTGATTTTGCAGTTCAAATTCGGGTGCGATCGTGCCGACTTCAAGGATCGTCATAGTAGTGGGACTCCAGCGAATTATTTTTGAGGGATGTTAAGAGAAAGAAGCAACAAGCTTGCCCATTTCACGCGTATCATAGCCAGGAATGGCATGGACCTCCTCACGAAATTGCAGCGACGCTAAAAGGTCAAACAAGGGAGTTAATAGGGTCGAGTCGGAGAATTCATTCGGTATGATAAGGTCATAACGTTCCTCAAAAAGAGGAATAAAATCGAGGGCAAGCGCATTGGCGGCGGCCAGAATTCCCAAACCACAATCTGCTCTTCCTGAGGCAACTGCCGCTGCCAGCGTCATGTGTGTATATTCTTCCCAGGCATATCCATTGATTTCTTCTCCATTGATGCCCAATTCCGCCAGATGAAAGTCGAGCAACAGACGAGTTCCCGAACCTCGTTGCCGGTTGACGATATGAATTTCAGGATCGCGAAGATCGTCCAGCGACTTTATTTTTCTGGGATTACCCTGGGGAATAATCAGGCCTTGCTGGCGATAAACCAGCGTGATCACATCCAACGCAGTGCCGGGGAGATATTTTTTCACGTAGCTCAAATTGTATTCGCCGGTTTCTGGATCCAAGAGATGGCTCCCGGCAGCATGTGCTTCCTTGCGCTGCAGCGCAATTAGACCTCCCATGCTTCCTATATTCGCGGAAGAAACACGAACGTTGCGCCGTGCAAGGTGCTGTGCAATCAAATCGATTGTCAGATCATGTGAGCCGAGAAAAACGATGGTCCGATCAATCTCCTCCGGTGTTCGGTATAGATAAACAGTCACTAGCTCCCCGGCCTGCATTCCCTGCACCCCACTGGGGATGCGAACAATTCCATCGGCGCGTACCAGCGACGTGATCGTGCCCGCCCCGCGAGACAATGGCGAAACAACCGTCCGTCCACCGACTTTCCCGACCGTCACCCTCAAATATTCATCATCTCCCATTTTGGAGTGAACCTTTCGGGTAAGGTTGGCTTTAAGCGTTTGTTTTTGATGCGCAGGTCGCCCCAACCATTTCGCCAGCAGAGGCTCTACGAAAATTTCGCCCGTCAACGCAGCCGAGACCGGATAGCCGGGAACACCGATTACGGGGATGCTTCCCCTGCCAGATTCTTCACTCGCTGATTGAAAATTTACCCTCAGCATACCCAAGATCACCGGGTGACCGGGGCGTATGGCAACTCCGTGGACCAGAAGCTTGCCTAAGCTGGCAACCACTTGGGATGTGAAATCTTCTGAACCTGCAGAAGAGCCAGCATTAATCAGCAGCAGATCAAAATTCTGCAGGTTTTCCTCAATCACACTTGAAATTTGGTTGAAATTGTCCGGGACGATCGGCAAGCGAGTCGATCTTCCGCCCCATTCTTCAATCTGCGCGCTTAAAACCAGCGAGTTGTATTCGATAATATCTCCAGGATTTGGATCGCTGCCGGGGGGTACAAGTTCTGACCCTGTGGGGAGTATGGCGACGCGCGGCTGTCGGCAAACATTAACAGTCGCGTGCCCGCTTCCCGCCAAGGCACCCAGGTCGACCGGGCGTATCCTATGGCCGGCGGGAAGCAAAAGCTCCGTGGCCACGATGTCTTCACCTAGCGGACGTACATGGCTCCACGGTGCAACGGCCGACCGCAGTTGAAAAGCCTTCCATTCCGAGCGTTTTTCTTCCGGTTCCAGGGGTTCGACGTGTTCAATTGGGATCACGGCATCGGCCCAATCGGGGATGGGATCGCCGGTATCGACATAGACGCATTGTGCCCCTATTGCAATCATTTGCGGCGAGTTTTCCGAAGCGCCTGCTGTTGTGGAAGATGGCAGCGCAAAGCCATCCATCGCTGCGCTGTGGTAGTGAGGGGAGCTAATTTTGGCCCAGATAGCTTTCGCCGTGATGCGGCCGTTGGCATGCTCCAGTGGAATTTCTTCACCTTCCAGCGCATGCCACAATCCGGCCATTTTTAGCTCATCAACAAAGAGAGACCACGCTTCGGAAAAGGGCACATCGTGAAGGTAAATTGACTCACTCATCGTGCTAAAAGAGCTCCACCACTACGTCGGATCCCGCGGGAAGGCCCGTAACCTGGGGCGGGATCCGAATTAATCCCCCGGCACGAACAAGCGTAAAGATTAAATTCGATCGACCAAATACCGGCTCAGCGATCCAATGATCATCTTCTCGAACGAGGTTGACAGGAATATAATCTTCCCGCCCGGCTTGTGAGTTGAGATTAATGCTTAGTTTGGCGATCAATTGTGCTTCCGGAGCAGCCCCCTCAATTCCAAGCAGATGTTGAATTAACGGACTTACGAAGATTTTCGCGATCAGCAGCGCGCTGACTGGATTTCCTGGCAATCCAATGATCGGAATTCCATCGGCAACGGCCAGGATTGTGGGCCTGCCCGGCTTAATCGCCACGCCGTGAACCAGGACCCCGGGTTCCCCCAGTTTCTCGATGACATTCGATGTGAGATCATGTACACTCACTGATGATCCCGCAGTAATGATAACCACC
This sequence comes from Chloroflexota bacterium, assembly GCA_022561215.1. Lineage (GTDB taxonomy): Bacteria > Chloroflexota > Anaerolineae > Anaerolineales > E44-bin32 > JADFRQ01. The sequence continues at coordinate 33,912 of JADFRQ010000012.1, forward strand.
TCATCTTCCAGGTGGGCTTTTTTTGCAACTCCGAGCAGTGCCTCGAAATTATCGGGCACAATTCCCCAGCGATGAGGCTCTCCTCCGGCTTTTTCAATCAAGGAGGAAAGTGTATAGGAATTTACATCGCGAACCTGGCCCAATTGCGGATCTACTTCAGGATGTACAACTTCGTTTCCTGTGGAAAGGATGCCTATGCGGGGTTTTTTAACGACCTCTACATCGACAAATCCAAGCGCCATTAACCCTCCAATTTCTTGCGCGCGAAGAATAGACCCAGAATGTATCACCACATCCCCCTGGTTTACATCCTCTCCCTTCAGCAGGACGTTCTCGCCCGGAGCAACGGCCTTTAACACTTCAACCTCGTTTTCGCTTATTCTTTGCGTATCCTCAATCATCACGACTGCATCGGCCTCATTGGGGAGCATTCCACCGGTATGAATGACGATTGATTTTGTTGGCATAAGGCTTGGCGGAGGTTTGCGGCTTCCCATCTCGATCTCGCCGATGAGATTTAGATAGACAGGAAGTGTAGATGATGCGCCAAAGGTGTCTTTCGCCAATACCGCAAACCCGTCTACCGTCGATCTCTTAAAGGGTGGCAATGGGATAGGAGCTTTAATTGCCTTTGCTAATACTCTTCCCAGCGCCGAAGCAGTCGCGATCATTTCTGCATCGCGCGTTTTTCTTTTTGGAAGGGCATCGAACAATATAGATTTTGCTCGATGCGGAGGGATGAGTTTTAGAAATTCAGGCAAGGTTATTGCACCACAAACCCAATGATTTGCAAATATGTTGTCAGACCAAATAATGCCAATCCACTAAACGTAATTGTACGCCAGCGTGGTTTGTAGCCCTTTCGGATGCGGGATATTTGCCATACTTGGGCAACTGCCAACGGCAATGTTATGGTCATCCCGATCACCACGCGCTGCGGTAAGCCAAACAGGAATGCGGCAAGCACACTGCCAGCGGCAAAGAGGATCGCAAAATCATGCAATCGCATTGCCGTAGACCATCCAATGCGCACGAGAAGTGTTTGTTTGTCGAATTTCAGATCGTTGGAGTAGTCGGGGAGTTCGAAAACAATCATCATCGCAAAATGAAGCGCGATGAGCGGTGTACTCGACATGATCAAGAGGCGGTGGAACTCCCCCGTCTGCAGAACGAAGGCAAAAATTGGAAGCAGGCCGGCAACCAGAACCGAAGTGGAAACTTCCCCGTAGCCTGACGTAATCAACTTTATGGGCGGAATGTTGTAAAGAAATGCTCCTAAGAATATGAGCATAAGAATCATCCACGCTAAGACGGGAACCGATCCATTTATCAACATAAGGATTGCAATCGTGGCAGCGATTGCCAGCGAAAATGCGGCAGCGTAGAGAGCAATTCTATAGGGTAGTCCGCCGGGGCCAAGCACGCCACTGCCTCCTGTAATTGGCGTGCGGCTATCATTCGCACGATCGGCATCCGCGTCGAAGTATTCATTGAGGTAATGGGTCATTAGTTGAATGAAGGTGACCGCAAGTTGACCGAGCAGATACAATTCTGGGTCAATGGGAATATCGAGAAAGATCAGGATCGCCGCGCCCAGGCCGTACAGAAGAAAACCCCCGAGCAAAAAGAATGGTCTACTCAGCCGAAGGAAAAGGCCCACATTGTGCATCGAGAGATTATTCATTCTTTTCCCATCGATAACTTTGGTCATCGTTGTCGATATGAGTTGCCAGACGCACGAGTGTAACTTCTTGACTTATGGCACGATAACCAAAGGCGACCCCAAATGGTACCAGCATCATAAGTGGCGAGGAAGTCAAATACTCGAATTTATCTTGATAGGTTGGGGAATTGGCGCGTTTATCCTGCCAATGGAATGATGCTTCCCCTTGTATCATTGTCCACACTTCATCGGCGATATCGCGCACGCGCATAATAAATTCCGATCGTGGAGAAATTGTTAAGTACTCGACGGCTTTAAGATCGCGAAGAAGATGATCTTCGTACTGATAAACCGTCAGGCGGAAGGTAGCGTCGTGATCAACGGCACGGATTTTACGCAAGTACAGATCATGGATCGAAGTCTCTATCATTTACTTGTGCAGCGCTTCCTGGATGTCCTGGGCATGTTCCAGTCTGTGGGAGGCAATACGCCGAAGAAAACCTTCGATTGTTAGAATATCGCCGCTGGAATGCCGACCGCTTGTATCCAGGGATGGATCCTCGAGACCATCTAAAAATTCGAGGATTTCCCTATGTGTTTTCAAAATCTGCTCACAAAAGCCGGCAATTGTATTTCTCTCGCTCTTGCGTGCGACACTGCGGTTCCAACGTTCAAGATCAAAATCCTCGGGAACGGTCATTTTCCCTTGTGAGGCCCTGCGTGCTTGCCCTAACATTCCACTCTCGGCATCCGCAAGATGAGAGACTACATTCTGTACTGTCCAATGGTAGTCATCTGGCGCATAGACGATCTTTTCGCGATCCTCATCCGTGAGGATTGCGAGAATAGGCCAGGACTGCGCATGTTGCGCGGCAATAAAGTCATACAAATCAGCTTTTCGATTGCCGGTGCCCTCTTTCATCCCCCGTTCCTCCTCAATTTAATTGCGAATACGGAATGCTCTTGGCACCCGGTAGCAGGCTTTGATGATCTACTCAGAAGATATTGATGTTGCCTCTACCTGACATTACCCTTCAGGCGCTGCGCCAGCGTTGCCTATCGCTCGCCAGTAGACTCCAGCGATCTCATTCAACCAGCGACATTCCTCCATCGATTACAAGAATTTCACCCGTGATGTAGTCATTTTTTAGCAAAAATAGCAGCGCATCTGAAAGTTGATTTGCGCCATCGCGCATATTTAATAACGCTTTTTTGGAATAATTATCCCATCTCTCTATAGAAAGGCCCTCGGGTCGTAGGATGGGGCCAGGAGCGATGGCATTTACGCGGATTTCGGGCGCCAATGCTATTGCCGCAATTTTGGTTATCATTTCCAATCCTGCTTTACTGACGCTATGGATGGGAAATCGCGCATGTGGTTTATGTCCGATAATGTCGGAGATGTTAATGATGACCCCGCCACTAGATGATTTCATACGCACGGCCGCCTGCTGCAAACAGAAAAAGGCAGCCTTCATGTTCAGATTAATTGTACCGTCCCAATCGGATTCATTTACGTCAAGAAGGTCAATCGGTTGCAGGATTGCGGCGGAGTTGACCAGGATATCGATCGGGCCGAGAGCCTTATCGATCCGCTTGAATAGATCATCAATCTCTTTTAGATTGGTAAGATCGGCCTGCAATGCGATCGCCTCGACGTTCATATTGCGCAGGGATTGCAGGGTGGTGTGCGCCTTTTCTGCAGACCGGTTGTAGTGAATGACAACACGACAGCCTTGCTCGGCGACTGCGTGAGCTAATTCCTTTCCCACACGATGTGCAGAACCAGTGACCAAGGCTACTTTATTCTCAAGCTCCATAGTAAATCCCTATAAGGCTGGCCCATCTTGCAACCGGACCGCGACTCAAGACGTGGCCTGCCGAAAACGCTCCATCTTATCGAAAACCAGACGCAAAAGCGAAGCGAGATGAAGCTTGCTGCCGGTTGCCCACAAGCATGATGACAATGCAAAGGCGAAACGAGTGGATGGTGGAATGAAGCGACATGTTCATTGGAGATTGGCTAGGCAACTGGGAGTTGCCCTGTTCCTCCCAAGCTACCAGGCGAATGCCTGATAGCCAAATGCATCGCCCGTACACGGATCGAGAATTTCGTTGATATGAAGGCGACGTGAGCTGAAGCTCGATACCAGTCGCCCCTGCACCAATGAGCAGAGCGCGGCAGTGTTGTAGATACCGAATTGCTACCATCAATAGGAGGGTGCTTGCCCTTTCGGGATTACCTCGCAAAACCAGATTCGCTACCTGCGCACCAAATTGGATAGAAAAAACCAAAGATTGGCGGGTCTTTCAGCGAGTCTGCGGACAAAGTAAGGGTACCACTGTGTTCCATAAGGAATATAAATGCGCACAGGGTAGCCCTCGTTTGCCATTTTGACCTGCAGGTTCGGCCGGATGCCATAGAGAAATTGAAATTCCAGCTGCGATTTAGTCAGCCCCAATTCCCGAGCGTGATCCCGGGCAATAATTATGCGCTTCTCATCATGTGTGGCGATCACCGTCGTGGGAGGAATTTTTCCATCACCAGGTGAGCTGCTATTCAAAGCCGCATAATCGATCATATGTCTTACAAGCAAATCGAAGTTTGCATCAACATCCCTTTTTCGTGAATAGGCAATGTTTGCAGGTTCTCGATAGGCGCCCTTAACCATTCGAATATTCGCGCCAATGTCGAGCAGATCAAGAACGTCCTGTTCGCTCCGTTTGAGATAAGATTGAATCACAACCCCAACATTCTGGTTGCCCATTGCGCGAACACGTTTGAAAATTCTAAGCGTATTTTCCAGCAGAGCAGATTCTTCCATATCGATGCGCACAAAATTATTACACGCGGAAGCAACTTCGAGGATGTGGATTAGATTTTCCTGACAGAGATCGTAATCAAAGCCCAGACCCAATTGCGTTAATTTTAGGGAGATTCCGGCCTTGATGTTTTCGTTTTCAAGGGCATGCAGTACGGCCGAATACGCTTCGGCGCTTGCGATCGCACCTTCGCGGTTGTCGACATTTTCTCCCAGCAGGTCCAGCGTTCCCCAGAAGCCTTTGGCATTCAGCTGCATGGTGGCGGAGAGCGCCTCCTTTAATGTATCTCCGGCGACAAAACGTGAAGCTGCCGCCCTAGTAAAACGCCACTGGGTAACCATCTTGCGCGCCCAGTTTGCTTGGGAGAGATAGATCAGTAATGTACGTAGCATGCGGGCCTACACCTTAGAGGCTAGCTGCGGAGCGACGGTTGCGCCCAACGGTAACGCAGAACTCCGCAAGCCTGCTCCTTTTATGGGAAAGTGCCTGAATAATTCGTAACACGCTCCGGGGTTGCTGACGAACCCGCAGTTTGCCGTGGCGAAAGATAACATGCCGGGGTTTTTAGGGAGGATGCCCCCGTGCTTGTTTTTCCGCAAATGCCAGCCATCCGCTGAAGATGCCCACTCGTTGTTATTCGGAATCTTCACTTCTGGAATAAGCTCGCCTGGGCGCGCATCGGAGTTGGTCGGCGGCGCGTTCAATCTTTTGCAATCCATTGGCAATTAAGCTGCTCCGTTAGAAAAAGTCGACCCTCTGTGGAATGTGATCTTGAACGTGCTGCTATCTCGATCTATGGTTGTGCTCAGCGTTTGCTGAATCGGCGGGATGAGATCAAACGATCGCAGCGAAGACGCACTGAATCGAAACCACCATTTAAGAAAGTTGCACATGCGCGTGTTCGGTCGAGATTCATGCATCGAATTCTAGCAACAAACATCGAAAAATTCGAATAGGGTGCGGGCTGGAGAAAATATCGAATTCAGGTTCCAAAATGGGGATACATTGTCCTTGAGCATTCGCATCTTTGCAGCCGACGGTATCGGCCGAAAAACATTGGGGAAATTCCGCAACAATTCAGCTAAACATAAACATTGCGCGCCATTTCGATTTCTGCGCTTGTGCTCCGGAATGCGCGTTAATGTGTGCGCGTTCAAATGGCTCTTATCCGCGCACATGCCGTCCTATCGCCCGACCATGCGCTCGCACTTTCTTTAATCCCTCTGACACGATTCTACAGCGTTTGATATCCGTGTTGTCATGCGTAAGTAATTCACCTGTCAAATGGCCGCGACGACGAATAAAAGCCGTGGAGGAAAGCGAATAAATTTTGTAAGGTCTATGCAAGCCATCTGTAAGGCCGATGTCAGGGCAACCAACGCTAAGATGATTAGGCGAGCACGGGCAGTGTGTGGGACCTGCCCGATTTCGAATAGGTTTCGTGGTTGGTTTCTCGCGGTGCCCGAGGCCGGCACCGAGGAAATGCAAGCATATTTTGTTGGCCATCCGTGTAAGGAAGAAAAATCCGCTGCGCGATTCCATTCTTCCAATTCAAGCAAACCCGGAGATATTGATGGACCTGTCTGGTAAGCAAGAGCAATCCAATTCCAATCTGAGAGAACGCGGGCAGATGATGGTGTTGTTGGCCGCGGGGATGATCGGCATTATCGGCTTCATTGGTCTGGCTGTCGACGCCGGTATTCTGTTTGCCCATGTTGGCCATCTGCGCCGGGGTGTTGACTCAGCGGCGTTATCCGCAGCCAACCAGATCCGAGAGGGCAATAGCACGAGCATGATTCAAAACTCGGCGAAGGAATTAATTCTGCTGAATCTGCCCGGGACGGATTTAACCCTTGATGTAACGGTTGATACTTGCAGCACCGATCCATCAATTGAAGGCTGCTCATCTGGCCCACGGAAGCTCGCCAGAGTAGAAGCGAATCTAAATGTTACCCTCTCGTTTTTGCCAATCCTGGGGTTTGGCGAAATTCTTGTCACTGCCGAAGCAATTTCCGAAGCAGCTTCAGTCGACCTGATTTTGGTGCTGGATAACTCAACCTCCATGGCCTATGACACGGCGGGAATTGCCGGCCCTGGAATTACAGATTCGGAACTGACAATCTGCAATGGCAATGCTGGCAATTCATCGACCGGTTGCCAGCCCTTTGAGGACATGCGCGCTGCAGCCAAGGGATTGGTCGACAGTATGTATCTTTCCTATGATCGCGTAGCCCTGGTCAATTTCAGCCGTTTCGCCGGTCAGGTAAGCGGCACCATTGGCGCATCGGACGAAGCGCCCCTGCATATCGCCGATCTCTCACTTACCTCGACGGAGGCCACCATCGATGCGGCACTCGACGCAATGCGCGTGTACCCCAATCTTGTTGCCAGCAGCATTTGCCCGGATTGGACACTACGCGCGGACGGCAACCCGGACGACCCACGCGCCTGTATGCGCACAAACATCGCTGCAGGTCTGGCAGTTGGTGGAAATGAACTGCAGACAAATGGGCGGGAGGATTCAGTCTGGGTCGTGATTTTGCTCTCGGATGGGGTTTCCAATGCGGCATACCAAATTCCCTCCGACTTTTCTTCGCTAAGTGCCGATGCCGTCGACTGGTACTGTCCCACGGATTTCTGGCGTGCGGATACGACAGATAACCGTGTCGTTGATCTCTACGCGGGGCCATGGTGTGTTGATGGAAATCCTTATTCGGGGTACACACATCCTTCCCTGTCTGGCGATCCTGATCCCGAAGATCTCACACGCTTGTATGCCGATTGGGTCGGATGTTACCCATTGGGGATCAACAATGATTGTTCAACCGATGGACTTGGGGCAGTAATTTTTAGTATTGGACTCGGCAATGCTGTTACGAACAACCAGAACGGCGTCGAGTACCCGTGGTTTGGGGAGCAGGTTATGCGCTATATCGCGCGCGTTGGCTACGATGGTGACCCAGCCTCCGATTCCAGCAGTGATCCATGCTGGGATTTTGATGATTCCAGCGGGAGAGGCCAGGATTGCGGCAATTATTATTATTCACCCGATGGAAGTGGTCTAACGACTATTTTCAACACCATTGGAGACAGAATCTATACCCGGCTCACACATTAGGGGAGGCCGCGAAAGACGAAAGGAAATGGTATGGCAATCATTAAGAAATTCGGCAAACTAATGAAAAAACGAGAGAATGGGCGGACACTCGGGCAGGGAATGGTTGAATTTAGCATCATCCTGCCGATTGTGCTCACATCCTTCTTTACGATAATCGAGCTTGCGCGCCTTTACCATGCCTGGGTCGCCGTTGAAAACGGGGCACGATTTGGTGTGCGGTATGCCATAACAGGCGAGTTGGATACGACAAACTGCTCCGGAGGAACTTGTACGAATGAGGCCGAGGAAGACGCCGCACGCGTGGCCACAATTAAGGATGTAATTTGGGGAGGTTCGGAATCAATCCTGCGCAAAGACGAGGGGATTGGGATCAATTCGGACTCAGGCTTCTTCAATACCACAATTTGTGATCCGGATAATCTTGTGGGCCCTGCGTCGCAATATGATACCTATACTTGTACCAATGGCGAAGACGCCGGCGAACCCGGCGACCAGGTGGTCGTGATCGTGGAATACAACCATCCCATCATCGTGCCCATCATCAGCAATATTATTCCCCAAATCAGACTTACGGCCGAAAGACAATCGATCGTGGAAACATTTCGCGTTGTGAAATCAGATTCGGCGCCAGGATATAGCCCGCCTCCTCCGCCTCCGGCGATGACGCCTCCGCCAACGAGCACACCCGCGCCGACCGAATCCGCAGCCTACGATTACTGCGCGAATATCGTCTATGATGGCGATAATGAGTATGCGGATGTGATTTTCTGGGATCAATCCGAAACCTACGATAAAATGTGGAAATTCGCTTTCCTGGTTTTCAACAATAACGAAATGTCCATGTATTTGACCGATTACTTCGTCGACTGGACTGGAGATGTAGATCTGCTCTACATCAGGTATGGCTCAGATTGTCCTCCCAGTTGGTGCTCGTACAAGCTATCTGCTAAAAACATAGCGAACGGGCCGGTGTATTGCTGGACATCGACCTCGAAAACCAGGCATTGCGGCTCCAACTCCAATGTCGAGTTCGTCTCCCGGCCTGGATGTCCTTCGGATTGTTATCCCACAGAAATTTACAACATGTTCTGTGGAGACGGAGGGCCATGTACCTACAATGAACCATGGAGTTCAAATGCTAATCCTGTAATCACTGGCAGTAGCTACACTTTCGAGGCGCAAGCAACCTGGACCTTTTATGCTAGCGATACTGGTGAAGCTGAAGATATTGAATGTGTAAAAACGTGGGACGTCAGCGGCAACGCCAAGGACCACTCTGGTGGGGGCAGCTCGAGCTGGCCAGATCCCACTCCAGCAGAATCAGGTGGGGGCGGTGGCGGCGGTGGCGGCGGTGGGAGCCCAACGCCTGATCCCAGCAGCCCGGATGATTAAGCTTGGTTGAACACAATAACGTGCTAACGGCCCCGCGAAAGTGGGGCCGGTCTTTTTAAAGGTTTGCGACAATCCGGTCGAGGGAATGCTCCCGAACTTTGCGGAGTGCGCAACCTGAGCGAAGCTTGGCTCTCGACATTCACCGCCGGTCCGCAGGACAAGCCCACCCCATAGCTTCGGCACTCTAGAGCGGGAGAAATTCCTGGCGCCTAATCCCTTCGGAAGCAAGAGGGGGCATGGTAACGGGCTATCGCTTGTGTTGCCTACTGCCTTTCAACACTTCTCATTTCGCGTGTGCAGCGCGGGGATCCGTATGGGCAACCGGCCATGTTTGACCCGAATGGATAAGGTAGTATTGGCAGCTGACCCTTCCCCGAGAAAAACGTACGCGTGTTTGACAATGTGCTTCAGCACGTGTTAGGCCCACTCGAAAAGATGGATAACATCCAGCCCGTCGAAAATGCCGTGCGTGGCTTATGTCTGCAAGTGGGGAAACCATCACGAACAACCCTTCCACAAATTCATACTCCCCGGCATATTCGCGCAAGAGTAATATAGGAAACTGAGCAAGAACATGAGTGGGTACAATTAGATAAGATTCGCCGCGTGCGTGAAAAAATCACGCGGTTCGCCATTCGAGTAGAAAGTGATGATTCATTGATGTCCGGAAACCTGATGTTTAGTCTCGTCAAATTCGGGCGGCTTCTTCGCCGTGAGGGATTGGATATCCATAATGGACGGATTGTAGACCTCCCCAAGGCCATTGAAACAATCGATATCGGAAATAGGGATGATTTTTATTATGTATGCCGCATCCTGCTCATTCACCGTCATGAGGATATTGCTCTCTTCGACCAGCTCTTCCATCAATTTTGGCGCAAAAATGCGGCCCTCGAGAACAGACAGAATATAGTTCGTTACCATGATTTGCTCGCCCATCCAGGATCTGATTCTCCTGCGCCTCAAGATCGCGACTACAGACACGGAAAAATTGAGGATCGGGAGGCAGATCGCGAACTTCCCAAAACCCTCGAACTGACGTCAACCTATAGCGCCCGCGAAGCGCTTCGCCGCAAAGATTTCGCAGAATTGACCGGCGAGGAAATCGACGACGTCAAACAGTTGATTGCTGCACTTGTTTGGAAGTTGGGAGAAAAGCGAACTCGCCGTCACCTGCCCGGCTCCGGTCCGCGGCTTGATATGCGACGAACGTTCCGAAATAATTTGCGCTACGGAGGAGAAATAATGGAGTGGCAACGCCGGAGCCCAAAATTCAAACCTCGCCCACTCGTCATCCTTGCTGATATAAGCGGATCGATGGAACGCTATACGCGCATGTTCCTGCATTTTATGTACAGCTTGAGCTGGGGATTATCGCAGCGTGTTGAAGTTTTCGTCTTCAGTACTCGTTTGTCACGTATTACGCGTCAATTACGCAATCGCAACCTGGAGCTGGCGTTAAAAGACATCGCCCAGCATGTCCCTGACTGGGCAGGGGGGACGCGAATCGGTGCCGCCCTAAAGACCTTCAACTTTGATTGGGCGCGACGAGTGGTAAGGAGTAGGGCGGTGGTGCTTTTTATTAGTGATGGCTGGGATCGCGGGGACCCGCTGCAAATGGGCTTGGAAATGGCCCGATTGCAACGCAGCTGCCATCGCCTCATTTGGCTCAACCCTCTCTTGGGTTCTCGTGATTTCGAGCCGCGCACACGCGGCACCCAGGCAGCGCTTGGCTACGTGGATGATTTCCTCCCCGTACATAACCTTTCGAGTTTGGAAAATTTGGCTAATTACCTGGCACTCTTAACTCCGAAACCCTCTAGACGATAGTGGAAGTTTGTTTCACTTTAAGTGATAAAGATTCGGCGTCTGATTTTAAGGGTACTGGGTTATGGAGATCGCAAGTGCCGCTCACAATATGGAGATTGATTCGAGTTAACGTTTTGCGGGAAGTAGCAATGTCGAATTTTGTCATTGGCTCCCGTGGAGCAGGTATAGATCATCCTATCTCGCGATTCCAGACATGATCAGATTATTAAGGCGCCGGAAGGAGGCTAGAATCAATCCCCCAAATTTGCTTCAAAGTTAAGCGCAGTCCAATGCGCTGATTGCATAATCCTGGTTTAATTTACACTATAATTTTTCCAATAGCCATTTTCTGGGATGTTGAAGAAGGCGGAAGTGGGGCGTATGGCTGCTATCGTCGTCAACTCTCGTTATGAGAGTCGGCCAATCACGGGTGTTGAGCGCTATGCCAGGGAAGTAATTAAGCGCCTCGGCCCAAAAGTGAGCATAATTAAACCACGTCGAAGGCTTCGTGGAATTCAAGGTCATCTTTGGGAGCAAATCGAACTGCCGCGACAACTTGAAGGTGGCGAAGTTTTGTGGTCGCCGGCAAACACGGGGCCGTTAAAAATCGAGCACCAAGTTGTCACCATCCACGATATCAGTCCGCTAGATCATCCTGAATGGTATGCCCCGGCATTTGTCGCCTGGTATCGTTTCTTGATGCCTCGATTGGCAAAACGCGTGAGAAAAGTCATTACCGATTCGCAATTTTCAAAAGGACGTATTATTGAGCGTTTGGCGATCGATGAGAAAAAAGTAATCTCGATACCCTGCGGGGTTGATCAAGCCAAGTTTCACCCCTATAAGAAAGATGAAGCCGCTCAAATTCGGGAAAAATACGCACTCCGCGAGCCCTATCTCCTGGCAGTTGGTTCCCTTAACCCGCGTAAGAACCTCAATACGCTATTTCGGGCGTGGAGGAAAATCGGGTATTCGCTCGACGGGATGATGTTGGTGATTGTGGGGTCCGCTGGGCGAGCCTTCAAATCGCTTGAGCTTGACAATCTGCCGAAGCAGGTAAGATTCTTGGGCTACATCAATGATGATGATTTGCCTTTGTTGTATGCCTCCGCGCGCTGTTTTATCTTCCCAAGTTACTATGAGGGTTTTGGGTTGCCCATCCTGGAAGCCATGGCGTGCGGAGTTCCCGTGATCGCCTCCAAGGCGACAGCATTGCCGGAGGTTTTGGGAGACGCTGGAATTCAATTTGATCCCACGGATGTTGATGAGCTTGCAGCGGATATCAGGCATGTAATCGATGACGAAATGCTTTCCCGCGATCTAGTGCAGAGGGGACTGCAACGTGCAAAAGAGTACTCGTGGGAGCAGACGCGTGATCAAATTTGGGCTGTATTGAACGAACCATGGGCGGACTAAGAGCATGATCCATAATAATTTCTCGCTGGCATTTATCCATGATTGGTTGACGATAAAGGGTGGATCCGAGAAAGTGCTTCAGGTGCTGCTCCATATGTACCCGAAAGCGCCAGTTTATACTCTCGTTTATGCAGCTAATGTATTTGCCAATCACCCCGTTACGGATCACGAAATAACGACCTCCTTCATCAACAAACTCCCTCGAGCTCAAACCAAATATCGAAGTTATCTGCCCCTCATGCCGTTGGCGATTGAGCAATTTGATCTCCAGGATTATCAGGTGCTCCTATCATCGAGTCACGCGGTGGCCCACGGAATTCTTCCGGCTGCGGATCAGCTCCATATAAACTATATCTATACGCCTGTACGTTACGCTTGGCGGCTTTATCATGATTATATTATTGAGGCCAATCTGAATTCCGGGATTCGGGGAGCCATGGCGAAGGTCATTCTTCATTATTTGCGCCTGTGGGATCTCGCCGCTTCGCAGCGCGTGGATAAATTTATTTCGATTTCTCATTGGGTCTCGAAAAATGTGTGGCGCGCTTATCGGCGCAAAAGCAAGGTTATCTACCCACCCGTTGATGTTGATCTTTTTCGACCTCAGCATCCTCGAGCAGACTACTACATAACCGTTTCTAGACTGGTTCCCAACAAGAAAATTGCCATGATCATTGACGTGTTTTCAAAATTGGATTACCCCCTGATGGTTATTGGCGATGGACCGGAACTCGAAAACCTGTCATCCCTGGCTACGCCAAATATTGATATTTTAGGTTGGCAATCCGATGAGGTTGTGCGCGAGATGCTGGGAAGGGCCAAGGCATTTATCCAGGTGGCCGAAGAGGATTTTGGCATCGCCTCCGTAGAGGCACAAGCGTCGGGATGTCCCGTCATCGCATTTGGCCGCGGTGGAGTTCTCGAAACTGTCATACCTGGGAAAACCGGAGTTTTTTTTGATGAACAGATCCCAGCGAGTCTTCAAAAAGTTGTACAGGATTTTGAATCCGGCGCCTATAAATTTAAAACCACCGATCTCCTGGCCAACGTCGAGCGATTTCGTAGAGAACGATTTGAACTCGAATTCGGCGATTTTGTGGATCGTGCGTGGGAAGAGTTTGTGATCGATCCTCAATTTACGACGGAGCATGGTTCAAACGCTGAAGCGCGGCCTTGAATACTTTGGGTTTACGTTTGAATAGGAGCATATTCTGACCACGCATAAGGGAATAATTGTTAATTGGAAGCTCCCCCTACCATCCCGACAGGATCGATCATCAGTTTTCAAAGCCCTCGCTCTTGGATCCTTTTCGGCTACCTTGATTTTTATACCTTTTCGTCTTTTTTTTCTTCTCCAAGCACGTCCGTTGGATGGGATTTATAGCGGGTACACAGATTTTCAGTTCTTTGTCAGCGATGGCTTCGGATTGTTAACACTGGCTTTTTGGGGAATTAGCCGATTCCTTCATCGTCAAAAACTGTCGAAAGGTCCCATCTTCCTGACGATACCCATCATTGGCCTCACGCTGTTGGCTTTGCTAAGCGCACCGGGTTCCTTAGATCCAGGCCTCTCGATCTACCACGGGCTCCGTCTCATCTTGCTAGCCCTTCTCTATTTGTATGTGTTGAATGAAATTACCCATCTTCATCAGGTAGTTTTCCCCCTGGTGGTCCAGATATTGATCCAGAGTGTTATCGCGATTGGCCAAATATTCAACCAACGCTCCTTGGGATTAAGTGTGATCGGCGAGGTGGAGCTTGAGCCGCTGTGGCCAGGCATAAGTATTGTGTTGTCAGAGGCACGATTGTCGCTGCGAGCCTACGGATTGAGTGATCATCCGAATATCCTGGGAGGAAGCTTGGCCTTTAGTCTATTACTCATAATTGCTTGGTATATTCAGAAGAATAAGTTGCGCAGGGCAGCATGGGTCGCCATCATGATCTTGGGCAGCGTGGCCTTGTTTCTCACCTACTCGAGATCCGCGTGGCTTGCTTTCCTGGCCGGCTCAATCGCAACCGCCTTTCTACTTTACCGCAAGAAGTTAAACAAATCGCTCCGGCGCTGGCTATTTATAACTCTCACGCTTTCGATTGCACTTTTGCCCATCCTGTGGATGAATGCTGATTTCCTGGCGGCTCGCTTGGGCCTGAAAAATTCGTTTCGACTGTTGCGGACCGAGTCGACCTCGCTATATCAACGAGAAGTATTATTTCGTGCTGCGGCTGAGGTATTCATTGAAAATAGTATCTCCGGAGTGGGGTTGGGAACGATGCCCCAGGCCATTCAACTTAATAACCCGCAGTTTAGATTCTTTTCCCAGCCGGCACACTTTGCCCTGCTGGACGTCGCCGGAGAGATCGGCTTGTTGGGTGCGTTTTTTTATGCCGTGATATTAATCGGCCCTTGGCTGCGCCTGGGAATAAATTCTCGCGTGGTCCTGTCTAAAGACTTAATTGCAACATCGGCGGTTTTGTTGGCGATTACGGTTGTTGGCCTATTCGATTACTACCCCTGGTTATTGGCTCCGGGCCGTCTGTGGCAATGGATCATTTGGGGGTTGTGGGCCAGAACTTATCTAGATTCCCAGAGAGGGCAATCGATTGTTTGACTACATTCTCATCCCCGCTGCGATCCTTTACCTATCGGTCGTAGGATCCCTATTTCTCTACGGGCTCAATTTTTATTATTTGACGTATCTATCGATTAAGCAAAAGAGTTTCCCGCCTCTGGGGTCGCAGTCAAGTCGAAAATGGCCCAAGGTGACCGTGCAACTACCCATCTATAATGAAATGTATGTAGCAACGCGTTTGATCGATGCGGCGGCAGCCCTTGATTATCCGCGGCAGAAACTTGAAATCCAGGTCCTGGATGATTCGACCGATGAAACTTTTCATATCGCGGCAAATGTCGTCAGACATTGGAAGAATAAGGGTTTGAATATCGTCCACTTGCACCGCACGAACCGGGATGGTTTCAAAGCAGGGGCATTGCGGGAAGGGCTGAAATGTGCATTGGGGGAGTTTACGGCGATTTTCGATGCAGATTTTATTCCCCCACAAGATTTTCTCAAAAAAACCATTCCTTACTTTGATTCTCTTGATGTTGCCTTTGTACAGACACGCTGGGAACACGTCAACAAAGCTTATTCCACTCTTACACTCTTGCAATCGCTTTCACTTGATGCGCATTTCATCGTTGAGCAATATTCGCGTAGTCAGGCAGGTTATTGGTTTAATTTTAATGGCACCGCGGGTGTGTGGCGCAAGGCGGCCATTGAAGATGCGGGTGGCTGGATGGCAAGGACACTCACCGAAGATTTAGATTTGTCTTACCGCGCCTTTTTGAAAGGGTGGCGCGCGGTATATCTCCCCAATGTAAGAGTCCCGGCTGAATTGCCGGTGACCTTCAGCGCTTATCGCCAACAGCAACAGCGCTGGGCGCAAGGAAGTCTCGCATGCGCGGCATTACTGCTGCCCAGGATATGGCGCAAGCACATCCCCTTGCGAGTGAAGATCCAAAGCACTTTTCATCTTACCGGATATTTGGTGCACTTGCTGCTTTTTGCGTACTGCATCCTCTACCCCCTTCTAATTGTGGTTTCGTTGAATTATGCCGGCCTCATTTCAATTTTTGGGATTGCTTTGTTTTTCAACGTTACTTCACTCGCGCCAACGGCCCTATTCCTTGTGGCGCAATACAGATTGGGGAGTCGCTGGTGGAAGATCTTTCCCATGGTGCTGCTATTTTCAGCATTTGGTGGCGGGATGATGTTGAACACCGTTCGTGCTGTTATTCAGTTATTAAGACATGAAAAAAAGGTTTTTGAGCGGACTCCCAAATTGGGAATTGTTCGCAAAGGTGAGACATTCTCCAATAAAAACTATCAGCTAAAGTTGGATCGCCTCGTTTATGCAGAGGCATTATTTGGTGTGATGAATCTCTTTACGGCAGCCCTGGCACTACAATTTCATCATTGGTTAATCGCCGTGTACGCAGCGCTGTTTGGATTCGGGTTGTTATTTGTTTCTGGCACCTCCATTATCCAGCACGTCCGTATTTACGTGGATCGACGTCGCGTCTCCTCGTTGAGCAAAACATGACCAGTATGCAATATGCAAGATCGACGAGCACTTATTCCATTCCTTCATCTTCCATTGTGGAGGATGCCATACGCAGCACCCTAATCTATGCCGATGTGTTTGATTTTCCCCTAACTGTGGATGAAATATATCGCTATTTGATCGGTCTCGACGCTTCCAGGAATGAAATAAAAGCGCAGCTGAATGAACGGTTGTTGCCGGGGGGACGAGTGATGCGCAGAGGGGGTTACTTCATGTTGCCGGGAAGGGGGATTATTGGGGATCGGCGAGAGAGTAGGGAATACGCTGCCAAACAAATGCAGGGGCGGGCTATTCGGTTTGGTAGGTGGATCTCGCATCTGCCATTTATCCGAATGGTGGCTCTTACAGGATCATTGGCTGCGCTCAATCATCGATCGAAGGAGGATTTTGACTACTTCATCATTACCGAGCAAGGCTACTTGTGGCTGGCGCGCGGATTTATTCTGCTGCTAAATCGATTCGTTTCCAATGGTCGATCTAACCTATGCCCGAATTACCTCATCAGCGAAAATAATTTGGCGCTGGCCGAGCGTGATCTCTATACGGCACAAGAACTTGTGCGTATGATCCTCATTTCCGGGG
The DNA here is from genome assembly GCA_022561215.1 of Chloroflexota bacterium. Classification (GTDB taxonomy): domain Bacteria; phylum Chloroflexota; class Anaerolineae; order Anaerolineales; family E44-bin32; genus JADFRQ01. The sequence continues at coordinate 50,837 of JADFRQ010000012.1, forward strand.
AGGAAACCTATGCGCGTTTGAGGGATGAAAATCGCTGGGCTGATAAATTTTTGCCGAATGCTTCCGGCCCCCCTCAAGCACCGTTGCGCTCAAATTCTCGCAGGAAGCCATTGCAGATTCTTCTCGAGCCACTGCTTAAATCGCCTATTGGCCGTCGAATGGAAGCATGGGAGATGCAGCGTAAAATTGCAAAACTAAGCGAATTAGATAACTTTGGCGATGAGGTCGGTCTGAGTGCAGATCAATGCAAGGGTCATTTTGATGGCCATCGCGCCCGGACAATGGAAGCGTACGCAAAAAAATTAGCCGATTACGTTTGAAACATCTATGATAGATATCTTGTTCGGTCAATCCTACTTTCTCAAGTTTGACCCCAAACTCTGGGAGGCCATGCAGCCTTATCCCCCGCTTGGTACATTGTATGCCGCCAGCTATCTTCGCCAGGGTGGCTACAGCGTGGCATTATTCGATGCCATGCTGGCAGGATCCGAGGCTGAGTGGGCAGAAAGCCTGGATTCGCAGAAGCCGACGTACGCAGTAATTTACGAGGATAATTTCAATTATTTAACCAAAATGTGCCTCTTGCGCATGCGCAGTGCGGCCTTCTTAATGTGCGCGATGGCCAAGCAACGCGGTTGTATCGTGATTGTTGCCGGATCGGACGCGACCGATCATTTCGAGAATTATCTATCACACGGCGCAGATTTTGTCTTGATTGGGGAGGGAGAGGAAACGCTGCATGAGCTCCTGAGCGCGTTGTCCGGTAAAGCTGAGAAGCCTCTTAATACAATTCAAGGGCTCGCATATTCTGAGGGGGAGGTTGTTGTAAAAACTACCCGCCGTCCCGATATTCGAGATTTAGATGCTCTGCCTTTTCCGGCATGGGATTTGGTGGATATCGAGGCCTATCGGGATATTTGGCTAAAACGGCACGGCTACTTTTCAATGAATATGGTGACCACGAGAGGCTGTCCCTTTCATTGCAATTGGTGTGCAAAACCCATTTGGGGCCAGCGCTATAATGCTCGCAGTCCACAGAATGTGGTGGACGAGATGATTTGGCTAAAAGAGAACTTCCAACCCGATCATCTTTGGTTTGTCGACGATATCTTCGGATTGAAGCCTGATTGGACCAGGCAATTCGCCCATCGATTACGGGCGGTTCAATTCCGCATTCCCTTCAAGTGCCTCCATCGCGCCGACCTGCTGCTGCGCGAAGGTGAAGTTGAGGCGCTCAGGGATTCAGGCTGCACTATTGTCTGGATAGGTGCTGAATCTGGATCCCAAAAAATCCTGAATGCCATGGAGAAGGGCACCAAGATAGAGCAGATTTACGAAGTCACCCGGCGCTTGCACGCGGCGCATATCCAGGTGGGTTTCTTTCTACAATTTGGCTATCCCGGCGAAAGCATGGCGGATATAAGAAGGACCCTACAAATGGTACGCATCGCTAAGCCGGATGATATCGGAATATCTGTCTCCTATCCGCTTCCGGGAACAAAATTTTTTGATGCGGTGAAAGATCAATTGGGGGCAAAACAAAATTGGATCGTCTCGGATGATCTCGAGATGATGTACCAGGGGCCGTTTTCCACCTTGTTCTACAGGGTATTGCATACCATTGTGCACAAGGAATTTCGTTCGCGTCTATTTATTGCCCGAATGAGGGCTGGAAAAGGCATTCGTCTGCGTGCAATTCTCAGGTACTTTTATTATCAATTCACATTGCCATTGGGGAGGTGGAGGTTGAACAGGCTGGCCAAAAGTCATCATCTAGGGATGATGAGCACATCAACAAATTCAAGCTGGAAATCTGCTTCCACTCCCACTCCCCAAAATGAGTAAAGAGTTCGCTACTGTAGCGGAGGCTTTTTCCAAGAAAGCCCTGGTTTATGATCGCTTTGGCGAAAATCATCCCAACTTAACGCGCATGCGCGAGATCGTGTACAAACATGTATTATCCCTTATCGAACCAGGATCCAAGATGCTTGAAATTAACGCCGGAACCGGGACCGATGCAAGTGCCTTCGCCTCGCAAGGTTTTCGAATCCACGCAACCGACATTTCGAGAGAAATGGTGAACAATATCGATGAAAAGATCAGGGTGCACGGCCTTGATTCGAATTTGAGCTCACAACAGATTTCCTTTACCGAGCTCCATCGAGTGAATCATCAACCTTTTCAATACATTCTCTCCAATTTGGGCGGGTTGAACTGCATCTCGAGTCTCGATGAGGTTGTTGAGGGGATTTCATCGATTTTGACTCCGGGTGGCATTGTGACCGTTGTAATCATGCCCCCCATTTGTCCCTGGGAGTGGTTTGCGCTGCTGCGCGGTGATACCAAAACGGCCACCCGCAGGTTGCACGCCGATGGTGTACTTGCCAATATCGAGGGGGTTCAATTTATGACCTACTACCATACACCTGGGCAAGTGCGTGAATCCTTCGGAAGTGATTATGTACCGCTCAAACGCAGCGCTCTTTCTTTGTTTTCCCCGCCGGCCGACAATAAGAAATTCCCCCGCAAACACCCAAACTTGTACCGAATTCTGGTTAAGCTAGACCAGCTATTGGGCCACCATCCACCCTTTAACAATTGGGGGGATTTTTTCATCGCTTCCTATAAATTTCAGCCGAAATGAGTGCACCAGAATTCGTTTGTCCGCTCTGTAAATCCTCTCTGGTCGCAATTCATGATGCATTATTGCGCTGCACGACTGATGGTCTGGAATATAGAAAAGAAAACTCCATTTGGCATTTTATTCCAGCCGTCCGGCTTGCGCGTTACGAACGTTTCATTGACGAATATGAAATGATCCGGGTGGCAGAAGGCCGCGGTTCCAATGACGCGGATTATTATCGGTCGCTGCCATTCCAGGACACAAGCAAAAAATTTGAAAAACAGTGGGCGATCCGAGCAAAAAGTTTCCAGTCCCTGGTCAAACAATTTATCATCCCGATGGAAGCCGAACGAGACGAGCCCTTACGCATCCTCGATTTAGGTGCAGGCAATAGCTGGTTGGCCAACCGGCTGGCCTTGCGGGCGAATCATGTCACGGCGGTTGATTTGTTATTAAATTCTTATGATGGCTTGGGGGCACGCGTTTATTACGAAACAGAATTTACATCGGTTCAAGCTGAATTTGATTATTTGCCTTTCGGAGAGAACTCCTTCGACCTATCGATTTACAATTCTTCACTACATTATTCAACTAGCTATCATGACACGTTAAAGGAGGCCGTACGCGTCCTGAAACCAGAAGGCCAGATTGTGATCATCGATTCGCCGCTCTATAAAAATGAGCAAAGCGGGATTCAAATGCTCTCGGAACGTGAAGAATATTTCTTGGCTACTTTTGGAATTAAATCAAATGCCATGCAGAGCAAAGGTTTCTTGACCTATTCCAAATTGGAACAATTGGCTGATCAATTATCCCTGGAGATCGATTTTATTACCCCGAATTACGGCCTTGCGTGGAGCATGCGACCCTTCATCGCCAGGATTCGCAGAACCCGCGAACCGGCGACATTTTCACTCATCCGCGCGCAAACCCGTGCCGGAGCTACTCCTTCCCCTCGAATTTCGCCCTAGATGACTTTTGATCCCCGTGCGATCGCGGTCCGCCTGGCGCGTAACAGCGGCTGGCTCCTGTTCTCCAGATTAATCAGCCAGGGGTTGGCGGTCCTATTTACGGTTCTTGTCGCCCGCAGTTTGGGAAATGCGGGATTGGGACAGTTCGCGTTGATTAGTTCCATTATCCTCTTCGGGAATATTCTTACGACGTTCGGGCTGGATACCCATTTGATCCGCAGCATCGCCGGCAAACAGAGCACCAACCCCGAGACTCTTTCTGGAGTGGTTTGGATTCAACTGATACTCACTACTGGATTTATCCTACTGCTCGTTATTTTTTCAGCCTCTCTTCCTCAGGTCCTCGCCAATACGCGGACTGCTCTTTTGTTGTACAGCTTTTCTCTTGTGCCCTCGGCCTTTTACACAGTTTATAGCGCTGCATTTAGAGCCTATGAACGAATGGATCTGTTTGCAGGCGGAAGCTTGCTCTTAATCGGCCTGCAAACGGCCGGTGCTGCCGTCCTATTTTTTTCCGGTGGCAGCTTACTGCAACTCATCGCCGTCGTCGTTTTCTCACAATTTATGGCCGCCTTTTATGGACGCCTGATGAGTACCAAACATCTTCCCGCGTTCAAGATACGGATATTTGCTTCCTCGAGTGTGCTGAAAGAACTGCTGAGACTGGGATGGCCGTTGGCGTTGCTTTCCGGGCTAGGATTCCTTACGCAGCGTACGGGCATCTTTTTGTTATCCCTGCTTGTCGATGAAGGGACGACGGGTTTGTACGCTGCGGCTCTGAAGGTCGCCGAATCATTCAAAATAATTCCCTATGCGTTGCTGGGTTCACTGTTCCCCGTGATAGCTACTTTTTCCCAGGGGAGGAGCAGACGTCAACCCGAATCCCGGGCTGCAATAGCCTATTTGAGGCGTATCACTGTACTGCTGATAACACTCGGGATCGCATTCTCGATTCTTGTAAGCATTTTTGCAATGCCCATAATCGAGTTACTCTTTGGGGATGAATTCATCCCGGCAATTCCGGCGTTGCGAATTCTCATTTGGATGGTTGTTCCTTATGTTTACAACGCCAGAGTAACCCTCGACCTTGTTGTACAAGGAAAGGAACGATTAGCCACTTTCGTAACGGGGCTTTCATTGCTTCTTTCGTACATTATTTACTACCTGCTGATTTCCACTTTTGGTTTAGTGGGTGCCGCCGTGGCGACGCTTGTCGTCGAAATTCTTCAGGCACTTTTCTTCCTGCTGCTCCGTCGAAATCGGGCCCTCTTGCATAGCTGATATAATCGCTGCGCAATGCCTTTTCCCAATACTCCAGAGAAAATATCCTTCCAATCCACGCTTAATGCCAAACAGGTGTTCGCCGCGCGCATGCAGAGCAAGAAAATCGGCACAATAAATTCACCGCAGGGGGTGATATTCCTTTACCAGAACAGCCTCATTAAGCACATTAAGAAAAAACACAAACTTTCAAGGAAAAGTTCAATTTTCTTTGGGGACTACTACACGCTCACGGGGATTAACGGTGGGGTGGGCTTGATCTCCAATTTTGGAATTGGATCCCCGGTTACAGCCGTACTAGTGGAAGAATTGGCGGCCTGGGGAGTGAAAAATTTTATCCTGGTCGGTTTGGCCGGCGCATTGGACGAAAGGCTGCCGAGCGCTGCCCTTGTCGTTTGTGACCGGACCATCCGTGATGAAGGCACATCACACCATTATTTGCCCCCAGGCAGATTGGCAAACCCCTCGCCTCATTTGACAAAAAAACTATCCAAGAATCTCACCGCGATGGGGATCAAACACAAAATTGGTGGGAGCTGGACAACCGATGCTCCCTACAGAGAAACGCATGAAGAGATTTTGGCGTATAGACGGGAAGGAATTCTCACGGTGGAGATGGAAGCTGCCGCGTTATTCGCGGTTTCCCAAACCCTGGGCTTAAACTCTGCGGCGGCATTCGCAATTGGCGATGCCTATAACGGCCAATCATGGACCATCGATTTTGATCACGCTAAAATAACGGGTAGTCTTTTGCAATTGTTCGACGCTGCGTTACGGTCTCTCCCATCTTGATCGCGCCGGCAATCGTCATATCCGCATATTCCAGACCTGATGCATTAGGCAGGTTGCTTAGCTCCCTCGAAAATTCAAGATATCCACCCGACGCAAATGTCAAGTTAATCATATCCATCGATAAGGGTGAGGCTGTCGCAGTTGATAATGTGGCCAAGGACTTTCAATGGAACCATGGCGAGGTGGAAATTATCCTGCATGATCGGCATCTGGGACTGTTCGACCAGTTCCTCTTCTGCGGTGACCTCAGTGCGCGGCATGGCCAGGTCCTTCTTCTTGAAGACGACCTGATCGTCTCGCCCTTTTTTTACACCTACGCTACAGCTGCTCTATCGGCGTTTGCTGAAGTAGGTAAAATCGCCGGCATCTCTCTTTATGCCATCTGGTTCAACGGGTATACGCATCATCCCTTTCAGCCGATTGCGGATGGCGGAGATAACTTTTTCCTGCAGATTCCCATTTCGCATGGCATGGCGATTTCAGCGGCTCAATGGACGCGCTGGCGTGAATGGTTGAGAGCAAACTCGCCTGAGGTCAGTGTAGATGACCCGATCCATGAAATGTTCGCAAAATTTGAAGCAGATGAGTGGTTCCCCTCCATGACGCATTATCTCGCGGCAACGGATCAATATTTCGTCTATCCGCGTCGATCTTTATCCACCAATATGGGTGAGACCGGCACTCATTTTTCATCATCGACAAACTACTTTCAAGTCCCGCTGCAAATGGCTGAACGCACATATGCCTTTCGTTCCTTTGATGATGCGCTTGCCGTATACGATTCGTTTTACGAAATCTTGCCCTCGAGGCTAGACAGGCTGACCGATAAATTTCGTGATTACGAATACCAAGTGGATCTAAATGGCACGAAATCAGGATCGAAATTAACCGCGCCCTATGTACTCTCGACCAGGCCCTCCAGGAAAAACATCTTTAGCTTCGGAAAATCAATGCGGCCATTGGAAGCCAATAGCATCCATGATATCGAAGGGGAAGGAATTACCTTTAGCAGGCGAGAGGATTTGCGCTGGGGCTGGTTTGCCGAACTGTCTATGAAGGAGAGCAACTACGCTTACTTCACACGTGGACTGCGACCTTCATTCTTCACGCTGCTGGCGTATCGGCTGCTTAATAAGGCAAGACATCTTCTGCGTAGGTCGTAATACATTTGTAAGCGAGGGGAGGTGGGTCTCGTTGGTCCGATAGATCTTGACAATTGAGAAAGACCATTGGGGAGCCGGGAAAAAATTATTCTCGTGTGTAAAAGTGGCCATGAGCCCCGCTAGCGCAATTGGCAGAGCAACTGACTCTTAATCATAGCGGCGCATAGGCCCCATAGCTCAATTGGCAGAGCACGCGACTCTTAATCGTTAGGTTCCAGGTTCGAGTCCTGGTGGGGTCACCAAAGTCTGTATAAACTTCTGCCGGTCCTGAGACAGGAAAGAGAAAAGAGCTTACTTAATTAGCAAGCTCCTCTCTTTGCTCGAATTCGCTGGTATCTATGGAACTGATTGCATCCCGTTGTAAGCGCGGACAATAATAATTCGCATTACTTGAATAACTACGTTTTGGATAGCGTGTAATCCGCTAGACAGAATTATTGATCGACTGGCGGAAAATCGAGCATTTCCTCCACATTCCAAGAAACTGCAATTCCAAACCATTTCTCAAATAGTGATTGCCACGTCCCATCGGCGATCATTTCGCGTAGTACACTGTTAACCTCATCGCGAAGATCTTCATCTCCCAGCGGAAATGCAACGCCCATCGGACCGAGTAGGGAATTGTCCGTTAAAAGCGTCATCATATCCGGGTCCATAAAGCTCGCCAATTGAACCCAATCGAGATAAAGCGCCGCAGCGTGTCTAAATCCATTATTAAGTCCAATTCCGCCGAGTGCTTCATCCATGTCCGAATAGCCAATTACATCAAACGTGAAACCAAGCGCATCCGCCACTTCGTTTAACCCGTCCGCCATAAAAACGAGTGTTGCAATGGTTTCACCATCTAAATCTGAAATGGAGCTAAAACCTTCACCCTAGTGTGTGAGAAAACTATCCCCTCATAACAAGTAGCCACCCTAAAATAACGCAGGTTCCTCGCGAGAAGCGGTGTGCATCACCGCGCGCACAAACATGTCAACTCAGAGTCAAACAAAGCCACACCAGGGAGCTCTGTTCAAGTCACAAGATAAAGGGGCTTTCTATCCGAAATACCGCTCTTATCGAACGCAGTCATCCATATTCCCTTTTCCCTGAGATATCTGCTCTGAAGAGTACCACCCTACCTAAACTAATCATAACCGCGGAACAGCTCATAGCGGATGTGTTCGGAAGAGATGCCGATGGCAGTGAGTGTCTGCAATATGTTCTTGACCATATTTGGTGGACCGGCCACATAGTAGATAGCATCGGATCGTGTAGAGGCAACTTCGCGCAAAAGGTCTTCATCAATGCGCCCAACGCGATAATCCCACAGAGGAGTTGACGGCGGGTTGTTGATGACGTATAAGATTTCCAGCGCGGGGTTTGCTTCCGAGAGCGTATCAAGTTGCTGCTTAAAGGGAATATCTTCAATGCTATTATTACCATACAAAAGCATCACCTGCGTCTTAAGACCTTCATCCGCGATGAAATCGGTCATACTTGTAAAGGGCGTGATCCCAATTCCGCCTGCAATAAAGACTGCCGCTTTATCCGCTTCAAGTAAAAATTTCCCTTTCGGTCCAATCAAATTGATGTGATCGCCCTTTTGCAACGAGAGGAAAGTTTTCTTGAAATCGCTATCGGACCGGCGAGTAGCCCATTGCAGATAATCTCGGGAGGGCGAGCTAGCAATCGACATAGCGTGTCTTTGAGGGCCGTAATCTTTTTCAATCATGAGAAGAACTGACTGGCTTGCTAAGAAGGAAAAGCCATCAGGCTTAGCAACTTTGATTGAGTAGGTCGAAGCCGTCAATTGCTTAGTTTCCAAAACTTCCGCTAACATTGGTTCGGGTCTTTTGTCTTTTAACATAGTGGTTTTTCCATTTGATATTGTGTGTGGATGTCGTTTTACTTTTCGCGCCCCAACCTGGTCAGTACCCCAATAATCAACGCACTAGCGGGAAAGTGCATCAGGCTTAGGCCAATTTTAGTTGAATTGGCGACATTCGACGGCAGGGAGAGTGGGAGAGTAAACGAACTTGCGAACACTACAACCGAAATAATCCAAAACACTCGAAAGGGTCGAGATAGAAATCTGCCAAGAATGGCCAAGAGTATCGTTGCTCCAATAGCGGGAACAACATTAAAGATGATAATCACCGCCGCCGGGAGTGCTCGCAATGCGCCGCTAGGACCTCCCATTGGTATGATGTATGGAATATCAAACGCAGCCTTGGTAACCCAGAAGTAAACAAGATTGAAACTAGCTGCGCCAACTGCCGCAATCAGCCCAACCCGCCACAGTTTATTAATCGGGACGACTCCTTCATTTTGGGTAAAAATGCTTGCCTTATTTGTTGAGGTTGACAAAATTTTCCTCCTTAAGCATTGTTGTATTGGCAATTATTCACGAGCAATTACTTCTGCAAGATACGAGGATTTGGCAATTAACTCCTTTGAGAATAAACACGGTAATTTCTGAAGAACTAAGCAAGTCCTTGTTGTTTCACTTAGGATGCTGGTGGAGGTGGTTCCTCCAGATCCACTTCATAAAAATAACACCAGTCCCAATTTTCGCCCGGTTCGGCCGATTGAATAATCGCGTGTTTTGTCTCGCTAAAATGCTGGCGCGTGGCGATGGGGGGACGAGTCACAACATCCCACAGATCCCCTTCTACAATTTCTTTTCTCAATGTTTCTTAGCAATATTAAGAACAAACCAAGTTCGGTTCTCGATTTTCCAAGTCAATGTTTATCTCTTTCTGTTTGGTTACCTCTGCTTCTCACTTGGAATTGATTATTATAGGCACTGAATACTCAGGCGGCTTATATTTAGCCGGCTAAGTTACCAAGAAAAAAACAACACTACTATTCATGGGGAAGGGTCTATTATAATTGGTTACAAAAACGTCTATGTACACCTTTTTTCTCGAGTATAAAGTTAGCGAGGGCACATTACTCAAGCTGTTCCCACGCTTGTTTTGCAGCGGCCTTAATGTCACCAGCTTTTTGGGTGAGTTGGACGAGCTAGAAACGGCCATCCTGTTTATCTCCCCAACTAGTTACCCATACGGCCCTTCCAATACGCTGAATCATCCATTTGCCCTTTACCAACTTTATGCGCAGGCCATTAGCCAGCTCCGATTACGTTAATTTGTCTTCTTGCCACAGGAATTGCAGCAACATTTCCTGGCTGGCGTGCAACCGAACATCCATCAACAACCTGTTCGAACAAGGACGATGTCCTACTCCAACTCGCGCAAGTGCGAAGCTGATCATCTCAGAAATTGGCTAAGGAGTAATGTACATATTGTCGCGCTCATTTTTACTTAGCCGACTAAGATATTTATCAGATAAATACTATCCTGTCAACCTATTTTTTAGCTCCAAGTAAATTGTCCAACGTTTCGATGGAAACGTAGCCTCTCACTTGATATCAAGATCAGGTATTGAGAGCAGCGGATATCCTCCCAGCAAATATCAAATTGACTCAAGATTATCAAGGGGATCCTGAAATAGCTGCTCATAGCACTACATCTCGATTACGGCCGACTCTAAATTTTCTTTTTTCTCTCTGGATTTATTCGAAACATATTCAACATGGATCTTTACAGCTTCCCCCATGCGAGAAGCTCTCTTTTGAGGCAACTCTTCATATATGAATCCGATAGAAACCATCCGATTTTTCTCCCACTATTTATTACACATCCCGCAATATTGCTGTGTTTCTCTGTTTATCCTCGATATCAATACGAATCTGCCTCGCAAATCGTATGGTAACTTGGAATGACTACTCCTATATAAAACCATCTTGTGGCCTGCGAATGACAGATGATTTCTCAGCAGAGGAAGAGGTTTTTAGGATTAGGGAAATGCGCTCATAATCAGTTGATGAGTTCGCTTTTGTCATCGAGACGGGAGACCCGATGCTCATACAGGCGCCACTTTTGGATGATGACTGGCATAAATCCTGTGTCCTCGTAGAGATCATTATTGAAGAGTTGGGCTCGTTTTATTTCGACTTCTTCACCGGCTACTTCGATGATGCCGCCCTCGAAGCTCGACGCGACTTACTACCTTAAAATGAAAAAGTCTGCGTCTTCAGTCCTTATGGGACGCTTTTCGGTGTCAGGTAGAGTGGGATCTCTAATGTTGAGAAACAAGAAAGGCTTTCCGGTTAAAATGTAGTTAATAAGTTAAAGTAGATGCTGGTTATGTTTTTGAGGAAACTCATCATACTGTTTGTTCTCGGGATAAGTGCGTCGATAGTTTCTTGCAGGCTTACCCAGGAAGAAATGGATGCCACCGCCACTCAGGTTACTGCAGATGTCTATTTACATCTAACAGCGTACGCACCAACTATTACGCTTACACCTTTCCCTACATCGATGTCAACTCCCACACCCACCCCCACACCCAGTCCCACCCCAATACCTGCTGTTCCTGTCCTGCTGCGCGCGCACTCCCATAACGACTTTCAACATGGACGGCCCTTATACCATGCGCTGGGACAAGGTTTTATTAGCATAGAGTTCGACATTATTCTTGGAGTCGACCGGTTATGGGTGGGCCATGATAGCTCCAATCTGCGCTCGGACCGGACACTACGATCCCTTTACCTTGATCCGCTGCGCGAAAGGATCGGGCAGATCGGTGGGAGCGTATATCCATCCGGGGCTCAGTTGACATTGCTAATCGATATCAAGTCAAAAGCAGAACCAACGTACGAACTCCTTCGAGAGATTCTGAAAGATTACAAAGACATACTGACCACCTTCGGGCCCAATGATGAGGTGACGAAAGGACCAATCTTGGTAATAATTTCAGGAAATCGGCCGCGCGATCTGATGGAACGCGAGGCTGTTCGGTATGCGGCCTACGACGGCAGACTTGATGATATCGGATCTGGAGTCCCGTCAGCCTTCATCCCATTGATTAGCGCTAATTGGACCAGGCATTTCACCTGGAATGGTGATGGGCCGATGCCGGAGGAAGAACGCCAAAAACTAAGGACTATTGTGGAAGTGGCACACCTGAATGGCCAGAAGGTACGATTCTGGGCTACCCCGGATGATCCATTACCTGCGCGCGAGATCGTCTGGCAGGAGCTAATCGCGGCAGGTGTAGAATTGATTAGCACGGACGATTTACTGGGCTTACGACAGTATCTTCTTGAGAACGACCCATGGTTGCTAGAAGATTGATATCCGCATTATCGCTAATCGCCCCGTATCCCTGTCAAAGGATGTGTGCAATGAGAATATTCTTGATGTTTCGATCGGCCGCGACCCTAATGGCTTCCTCAGCTCGGCAATCTTCTGGGGCAATTCGTCAAAGATGTCGTTTAGTCTTGGGTAAGCAGACTGGTGTTCCGCGAATGGTGCCCGGATGATGGCTTTGGTGACAACCTCATTGCGTTATCCCCGCTTTTGTTCGCTGACTCAGAACCGCCTCTTGATGCCTCCCTGATCATCAAGGAAATACCCAGCTTTCAATTGTGGAAAATCAGAAATTTGTGGCGCTGAATTGCTGCCCACGAGGATATTAACCTTCATTCATCAAATTGATGACGTTTTGGTTGCTCAACAAACTCAGACGGCTTCTGAATGAGATGCAATACTCATGTCTGTGAGCGGAAAAAGGATAATGGGGTTCTATTGCTCTGCACCTTTGATGGAGATGATTTGATACCCTGGAAAAAATCATTCTCTGGTGTAAAATTGGCCACGAGGCCCGCTAGCTCAATTGGCAGAGCAACTGACTCTTAATCAGTAGGTTATAGGTTCGAGTCCTATGCGGGTCACAAAAAAATACCAGGGTTGACCTGGTTTTTTTTATGATCATCTAATGATCGAATGGAGTTTTGCGAAGCAAAATCTCCTTGGTGACACGCAGGGTCACACCGAGTCCTATGCGGGTCACCAATATCTTTGGTGACATCCGACGGGGTTGAAGTAGCAAAGAGAAAGTGGCAGTTTAGGAAGCAGTTAAATTCCTAATGAACCGGCTCGGCCGGTAATTCGGCCTTGAGTGGATTATTTCCTTGTTCCCACGCGGGAGCGTGGGAACCAGAGGAAGGGAGCACTCTTGTGTGATAGGAGTTCTCTCATACCCACTTTTCTGCGTGGGTACGCCAATTCCCTAGTTCCCACGCGGGAGCGTGGGAACAAGAGGATGTGCACTGAAGGGAGTTCTCTTAGCTGATAGGAGTTCTCTCGTACTCACGCTCCTGCGTGGGCACGGGAGGAATGTCCGCGAGTTGTACACGGTCAGTTGGATGTACACATGGGATAAAATTGTCGGACATCTTTTGAGAAGTTAACAATGACAGATCTGGGAAAGCCCTTTTCGGATGGCCCATTATCCACCAACACTTTCAGCAGACTGCAGGGCGCCCTTCGCGCCTGGATAAAGGTAATTCAAGTTGCTTGAATTCCCGCAACTCGAATAAAGTTTACTCCGCCAGAGGGAATTATTGATCGACAGCCGGCCAAGCGAACATTTCCTCCACATTCCAGGGAACTTCAATTCCAAACCATTTGTCAAACAGTGATTGCCACGTTCCGTCGGCGATCATATCGCTGAGTACGCCATTAACCTCGTCACGAAAATCTTCCTCGCCTAAGGGAAATGCAATACCTATAGGTCCTAAGAAGGATCCGTCCACGATTAGCGCCTGGACGGCCGGGTCCATAAAACCTATCAGGAAAACCCAATCGTCAAATATTGCATGAGCCCTTCCAAGTGCGGAGGTAAGTTCCTCAAAAACCCGCGCATTAAACGTGTAGCCATGCGCATCCGCTACCTCGATTAAGCGATCCACCATATGTGGGCGCAGGCCAATATTTTTCCCATCTAAATCTTCTACAGAGCTAAAACCTGCATCCTTAAATACGAGAAAACTATTCCCCGATAATAAGTAACCACCCGAAAATAAAGCTTGTTCTTCGCGAGATACCGTGTGCAATGTGGCGCGCACCAGCATGTCTATCCGCCCCGTAGCCAAGGATGAGAATCTATCTGGGGCTTCGATTGGCACCCATTCAATTTGAGCATCGGCTCCACGAAGTCGAGCAATAATTTCGGTGGCTAGTTCAATTTCGAAACCGCTGTATGTATCCCCATCAGTGATTGTCAAGGGGGGGACCGATCCTCCATATACACCCACGCGCATCGGCCCCTTGGGCTCGCTCTCTGTGGCCGCTGGCTCGCTGGTTGGATCTGCAGAGGACGCCGACTCAATCTCCGTAGGGGCCAACTCAATCGCGTTAGTCGCAGATGGTGCAGATTCCGGAGCATCGGAGCCACATCCAGCGATGAATAAGCCTAGTGAGAAGAACAGGACGAAAAAGCGCATGTGTGATTTCATTATTGCTCCTTTGGAGTGAAAGCCGTATAGATGAATATGTAGAGTAACCGACCTTATGGCTTTAATTACAGCTGAAAAATTATACATGGGAGCGTGAATTCTTTATCATATGAAGCCTTATGGAAGAACAATAAGATTCTACATGCGCAGCTCATCTGCAGGGGAAGTCTTCACAGACAGTGGTTTCGAGATATATTCCGCGATCAGCTCACTGGTGTAAGGGCGACTGGCCCGAGCTTCAGCTCGCGTCGCCCCCACGTGTTGTTTTCGATGAGGGAGCATCACAGGAGGGCAATACTTTTTCAATTTGAGTTTAGAAAACCGAATTCTTTCTTTATGCCGTGATTTGATCATAGGTGTAAGGGCGACAAGCAACGAGCATTGGCTCGCGTCGCCCCTACGCCTGGTCTTTGATAAGGGAGCATTACAAAGCCACATTTCTGGGACAGCCCCCTTACCTGAGTTGATCTTATTGAGCTCTGAATTATTTTTTATCCGGGCAATCTCGTTAATGCCAGAGTTTCATTGCCGCTATCATCAGCACAGCGTTCCGATTGCAAATTAATATTTCCAAGTTCTCCCTTCGGATAAGGCGCAACCTTCAGCGGAATGGCAATTGTTCGAACGATCAATATTTAGTAGTTGGTTAATGACGCGCATGCGTCCCCAAGTTCGATTAAAATAGAGAAGGTTAAACTAAAGAAAAGGAACGGAGACGAATGCAAATTTTAATTCGGAATAAGAGCTTAAGAGCTGCTAAACAAAATCGGATTTCGAGTGCTATCCCGGGCAGAATGATCTACCTGGGATTAATTCTTATCCTGATCCTGAGCGCCTGTAATGCAGGATCGGCAAATGGATCGAAAGCACTACTTACCCTTGAAGATATCCCGGACGGATTTTCTGGTCCCACAATTATCTCGACAACGACCACATCGGCGACGATCAGTTTTGATAGTGGTGTTCCCACGGTGTGCAATGCCCCTTATGGCCTCACAATCGCATACGGCCAGATTGCAACCATTCCCATGCTCAGTGGGGCGACGCTCGATCATGTCCTGACATTTGATGATCTTGAACCGGGGATGACCTATCACTACCAGGTGCTCGTCACTGACGAGCTTGGGAATGTCTACCAGTCAAATGACTTTACCTTTGTGACTGAAGAAGAAGCAGAGGGTTTTGATGACAAAACCAATTGGTTATCGCTTGACTCGGGAGCAACGGTGGTTGAAGTCAGCAGCAATTTTGGGGCCGCGGAAAATGACCAGAATTGGGGCGCGAATATGGCGCTCGATACCAAAGTGAGCACTGCGTGGTCATCGGATGGTGATGGCGATGATGCTTTCATCACCATTCAGCTTGGTGAGCCGGTCGCCATCACTACATTGGCCGTCCAGACCAGATTCATGACCAATGACACCGCGCAGATTTTCTCTTTCACGGTGACGACAGATACGGGCGAGGAAGTTGGACCGTTCGATCTGCCGGATGGGGACCAGGTGTATGAATTTGAGGTATCCTTTACTGCCTCCAGCTTGCGTTTTGATGTGGGATCATCCAATGGCGGCAATACAGGATTTGTGTCATTGGCTGCTTATGGAACACCTGCGGGTGCAAATTAGGGCTTTCGCGGGCTAAGGGAGCATACTTTGGAGAATGTCATTCCGATGGAGGCTGCTCATTGCCAAGGCGTATCGCTTCGCGATACGGCCGGAATCCCTTTGACGAATCTCCTGGAAGGGTTGAGGGAACTATCGCAGCATCGTTTGCGACCTGTAAATTGAGGATATGACCAAAATAGGCTTGCACAGATCTGGGCGAATTAGTTATTTGCACTCCTGCGGCGTTCAGAATGACATTAAGCGTGGGATATTTTTAATGACAGCCTGTCTGGTAAATATTTTCCGCAGGATTTCGTTTTCCGAAACGCACGATTCCTTCTGCTGAAAAACGATGATTCTGCCCTTCAGTCCCTGAAGGGTTTCAGAATGACATTAAGTGTCGACCCTTTTTAATCACAGCCAATGTAGTTTATTTTTCCCGCGGGATTTCGTTTTCCGGAATTGTGGGTTTTGGAGAGTAACTAGCCGTATTTTCTCAGCCTTATTTACACGCTGGTGTAGAATTAATTTTGAGGTAAGACAGGAAAATTATAAATGGGTAAACCGAATTTGCCGCTCTCACTAATTTTTGTCTTCATCCAGTTCCTCTTAATAGGGTTGATCTTCAGCACGGGTCCCAATACGCCCATGAACCTGTACCTGCTCATCCTGGAGTTCCTCGCGATTGTTTTGGGAATATGGGCTGTTCTCGCAATGGGGTTGGGTAACTTCAACATAACGCCCGACGTAAAAGCCGACGGTCGCTTGATCACCGCGGGCCCTTACCGCCTTATCCGCCATCCAATGTACACCTCCATACTCGTTGCAACAGGCGTGCTTGTCATCGATTCTTTTACTGTAGCGCGTTTTGTAATTTGGATCATATTGCTCGTTGACTTGCTCTTGAAGATCAAATATGAAGAAGGATTGTTAATGCAATTTCTGGAAGGTTACTCCGCATACATGGATCGCTCTGCGCGCATCATCCCCTTTCTCTATTAATCCCGAAGCCCCTTCAGCGTGAATATCCATCGCTAATGAAAAATCGAGGCGAAAGTTCCCTCGCACCAGGGTTTACACCATGGGTGAAGCCCTGATTTGATCGAATCTCACTGGTAAAATCCAAATATGTCCATTCCATGAAATCAGCGCACGATGTAAAGTTTCGTTCCCTACCTTTGGAAGGAGCCGACATGCCGCAAGGACATTCCCCACCGCAAGAAAAACCCAAGAATGATGATGGCTATTTTGAAGAAATGACGAAAGCTGTTTTTCGATCCGGTTTTCGATGGGAAATTGTCGAAAACAAGTGGCCGAACTTCCAAAAAGCATTCCGCAATTTTTCCGTTGATGAAGTATCCGCGTTTGACGGGCGCGATGTCGAGCGCCTCCTGGAGGACTCCGGAATTGTGCGCAACGGTCGCAAAATCGAAGCGACTATCCACAACGCACGTGCGCTTAAGGCCACACAAACGGAATTTGGATCATTTGTGAAATTCCTGCGCACGCTGGACGATTTGGAGTACAAAGATCGCGCCAAGGCAATCAGCTCCCGTTTTCGATATTTGGGCAGGACAGGAACCTTCACTTTCCTATGGGGAGTTGCCGAAGATGTTCCCGAGTGGGAAAAGCGCTAAACGCAATAGCACGACTATTGTCCATTGCCGATAAAGTGTATCCTACCCAGGAGACTGGATTGAGGGATCACGCCCATCCTTAGGATTGAGTAATTGATGGCTACACTTATTGGACAAGAGCTAGGCAGCTACCGCATTATCAGCCAAATAGGCAAGGGCGGTATGGCTACTGTTTACAAAGCTTTTCAACCTTCCCTCGATCGATACGTGGCGATCAAGATCATGCCACCCTTTTACGCGCAGCAAGATGATACCTTCCTGAAACGTTTCCGCAGGGAAGCGCGCGCTGTGGGCAAGCTGCGTCATCCCAACATCCTCATCGTTATCGATTACGGAGAGCATGATGACGTAACCTACATCGTCATGGAATATGTGGATGCGGGCACAT